>JAYUAV010000173.1:0-4440 GCA_043741175.1 Verrucomicrobiota bacterium | reverse complement strand
CGACCAAATCGCCAAAGCCAACGCCGAGTTGCGGCACAAGTCCGCGCTCGACCGCGTGACGCTGGGTGATGGAGCGCGGCGTTCACGCCGCTTCAACGTGCGAATTGAAAGCAGGCCGGGCATTTCCTGCGTCGCCTCGCAATGGACGTTGAAGCGGGCTGAAGCCCGCGTTCCGCTCGCGCCGGGCGCGGGTCATTCCATTTCACGAGTCTCATTAACACCCGGCTTGAGCCGGGTGGGTTGCGCGGTGAATGAGGCGAACGGTTTCAACCGTTTCCCTCGGGCCATCGCCCTAAAGCCGTTGAAACGGCTGGATCGCTATCCACACTTTTTCACCGGGCTGAAGCCCGGTGCTAATGAAAGGCCGGGTGGAAACTCGCGCACCGTTCGCCTGGTTTGTGATACTTCAATCAAACCAGAATTTCGGTAAAATCACTGGCGAGATTTGAATGAATGCAACCAAACGACATGAAAATTACCGGACGTTCGGCAGAATGTCTTTTGCTGAGGCGGACGAGGAGTTGCGCCGCTATTGGTGGTCGCGTACACCCGAGGAACGGATGGAAGCACTGGAGGAATTGAGGATACGAGTTTATGGCGAAGAGGAAATTAACGCCCGAGTTTCGCGAGTTTTTGGCGTGTCTGAACCGCGCCGGAGTTGAATATCTTTTGGTGGGAGGATTCGCCGTGAATCATTACGGCTATCATCGTTTCACCGAGGATATTGATTTTTGGATCGCGGTTTCCGATGCGAATTTTGACCGACTGCTGGCAGCGGTGCGCGATTTCTTTGGCGAAGATCTGGCGGGGCTGGACAAGAAATTCCTGCAAAACAATGAATCGCTCTATCTCGGGCGCGTGCCGAACAAGATCGAAGTGTTTCAGAACGCAAGCGGTGTGAAGTTTGCCGAAGTATATCCGCGCCGGGTGGAGACAACACTGGAAGGAATTCCCGTGAAAATAATTCCACTGGTTGATTTGAAAACTAACAAGCGCGCCAGCGGCAGGAATAAAGACCTCGCCGACTTGGACAATTTGCCCGGAGAAAAATTGAAATGACCACTGACCAAATCTCGAAAGCCAACGCCGAATTGCGGAACAAGTCCGCGCTCGAAATCGTGAAGTGGGCCATCGCGCAAGCCAATGGTCGCGCCATCGTCTCGACGAATTACCGCCCTTATGAAGCCGTCATCCTGCATCTCACGACGCAGGCGCAGCCGGACATTCAGGTTTTGTGGGCCGATCACGGTTATAATCGTCCCGCCACCTACAAACACGCCGAAGCGTTGAAGAAGCAACTCAAGCTGAACGTGAAGGCGTTCGTGCCCAAGGTGACTGCCGCGCATTACGACGCCGCGTTCGGTGGCGCGCCCGCGCCCACGCCGGAGAACGAGGAGCGCATCAAGGAATTCAGTGCGGTGATGAAGCTCGAACCGTTCATGCGCGGCATGAAAGAACTCGCGCCGACTATCTGGCTCACTGCGCTGCGCAAAGTGCAGAACCCGAATCGCGCCAGCTTGGACATCATGGTTGAAGACAAGAATTTCAACACCATCAAGGTCAGTCCCGTGTTTTACTGGAGCGATGCGGAGATGGAGGCTTATCTCAAGCAACACAACCTCCCGAACGAGTGGGATTACTTTGATCCGGCCAAGGCGGATGAGAAGCGCGAGTGCGGATTGCACGCGGCTTGGGGCGGAAAAGCGGCGGCGGCAGCCTGATTTATCAACCACGGATAGACACGGATGAACACGGATTCAGAAAAACCTTTTACGCGAATTTCGCCAACTAGCGCGAATTCGCGCAATTCGCGTCAAACCGGTTTTCATCCGTGTGAATCTGTGTCCATCCGTGGTTAAACATTTTTTGAAATGAGTTCATATCACTTAGATCATTTGCAGTATTTGGAGACGGAAGCGATTCACATCATGCGTGAAGTGGCGGGCGAGTTTGAACGACCCGCGCTGTTATTCTCCGGCGGCAAAGATTCAATCTGCCTCCTGCGTCTCGCTGAGAAGGCGTTTCGCCCGGCGGACATTCCGATGCCGTTTCTGAATGTCGAAACGGGCCACGAGTTTCCCGAGTTGATTTCATTCCGCGACAGCCGCGCCAAGGAACTTGGCGCAAAGCTCATCGTGCGAACCGTGGACGAGGCGATTGCCAAAGGTCATGCAACACCCGCGCCCGGCGAGATCAGCCGCAACAAGCTCCAGATTCCTGTGCTGCTCGGCGCGATTGAGGAGTTCCAATTCGACTGCGCCATCGGCGGCGCGCGGCGCGACGAGGAAAAGGCTCGCGCCAAGGAACGCTTCTTCAGCTTTCGCGATAGTTTTGGTCAGTGGGATCCCAAAGCGCAGCGTCCTGAGATATGGAATCTCTACAACGCCCGCGTGAATCCCGGCGAAAACATGCGCGTGTTCCCGCTCTCAAACTGGACCGAGATGGACGTGTGGCAATACATCAAACGCGAGAAGCTCGAAGTGCCGACGATTTATTTCAGCCACCAGCGCGAGTGCTTCCGTCGCGGCGGTCAATGGATTCCTGTTCCGCCGCCGCACACCGATTTGACCAAGCCTGATCCTTATGCAGGCGCGCGTCCGAAGCCGACCGAACCGATCAAGAAGATGGTTGTCCGCGTCCGCACCATCGCCGATATGATCAGCACCGGCATGATCGAGTCGCAGGCTTACACGATTGATGACATCATCGCGGAAGTCGCTGCCGCTCGTGTCACCGAACGCGGCACCCGCGCCGATGACAAGGCCAGCGAAGCCGCGATGGAAGACCGGAAGAAGGCGGGATATTTTTGAAAACATAATGAAACGCAAATTACTCAAAGACGAAAAACCATTTATGCGATTGGCTGGGATGATGAAAGGCTTGTCAAGCGATCTTTCGCAACGAAAAGGATATTCTCGAACACCGATTTCTAAAAAGCAGTCAACGAAGTCAGTGGCTTCAAAATAATTTCATGACACCAGAAACCAAGCCATCATTAGCAAAGCCCCCAGCAAAGCCTCTGGTTGCAGTTGGAACTCATCACCCTATCGAACTTCTCCGCTTCAACACTTGCGGCAGTGTTGACGACGGCAAGTCCACGCTCATCGGTCGTTTGCTCTACGATTCAAAGTCGTTGATGGAAGATCAGGTCGAAGCGTTGGAAAAATCCGCCGACATCACCGGTGGTGGTCAGATCAATCTCGCCAACCTCACCGACGGCTTGCGCGCCGAACGCGAGCAAGGCATCACGATTGATGTCGCGTATCGCTACTTCGCCACGCCGAAACGAAAGTTCATCGTCGCCGACACGCCGGGGCATGTGCAATACACGCGCAACATTGTCACCGGTGCGAGCACCGCGAACCTTTCCATCGTACTCGTGGATGCGCGGCAAGGCGTCATCGAACAGACGCGCCGCCACACGTTCATCGCGGCCATGCTCGGCATTCCGCATCTCGTCATCGCCATCAACAAGATGGACTTGGTGGATTGGAAGCAGGAACGCTTTCAAGAAATCCGCGACGAGATCGAAGATTTTCTCCCGAAGCTTGACGTCTTTCGCGATGTGAAGTTCATCCCTATCAGCGCATTGAACGGCGACAACGTCGTGGACGCCTCGAAGCATACCCCGTGGTATGAAGGCCCGCCGCTGCTCGCCCATTTGGAGAACGTCCACATCGCGAGCGATTGGAATCTCAACGCGTTTCGTTTCCCCGTGCAATGGGTGAATCGCCCCAACAATCCGAACGACCAAGCGTTGCACGACTTCCGTGGCCTCAGTGGTCAGATCGCCAGCGGCATCGTGCGCAAAGGCCAGCAAGTCGCGGTGTTGCCCGGGTGCATCAAGACGACGATCAAGGACATCTGGACTTACGACGGCTCGCTGAACGAAGCGTTTTGTCCGCAGTCCGTGACGATATGTCTGGAGCACGACATTGATATAAGTCGGGGCGATATGATCGTGGGTTTGGAACAATTGCCTGGCATGGCGAGTGAGTTGCACGCGCGGATTTGTTGGATGAGTATTCGTCCGTTGCAAGCGGGTAAAAAGTATTTCCTCAAATACGGCCCGCAGACGGTTCAAGCCGTCGTGACGCAAGTCGAAGGCCGCATCAACATGGAAACGCTCGACTTGGAAGCCGGGCCGACTGAGTTTCGCGCGAATGACATCGGCGTCATCCGGCTCAAGACCGCAAAGCCGATCATCTATGACGGCTATACGACGAACCGGCTCACGGGGTCGTTTATCCTGATAGAGCAGGGGACGAACGCGACTGTCGCCGCCGGAATGTTATTCCCGCCGACGGAAGCGGTGAAGCCGGAATACACGGACTTCGCAATCTAAGCGATAGGGGTAGATGACAAGGGATTGACCTTGCCCCTCGCTCCGAACCGGACGGGCGGATTTTCTGCATCCGGCTCTCCAGTCAGTGGGTTCGT
>JAYUAV010000172.1:0-2284 GCA_043741175.1 Verrucomicrobiota bacterium | reverse complement strand
AACGGCGTCACGATCTGGAACGAATGGGCAGATGAGAACGGCGATCTCGGTCGCGTCTATGGCGCGCAATGGTGCGACTGGCGCACCGCCGATGGCCGCAGCATCAACCAGATCGAGGATGTCATCGCGCAGATCAAAAAGAATCCTGACAGCCGCCGCCTTATCGTGAGCGCGTGGAATCCCGGCGAAATTCAAGGCATGGCACTGCCGCCGTGTCACTCATTGTTTCAATTCTACGTGAGCGAAGGCGAACTCAGTTGTCAGCTTTACCAACGCAGCGCGGACATCTTCCTCGGCGTGCCGTTCAACATCGCGAGCTACGCGTTGCTCACGCTGATGGTCGCGCAGGTCTGCGATCTGAAGCCCGGTGATTTTGTTCACACGTTCGGCGACCTGCATCTCTACTCGAATCACGTTGAACAGGCGAAGCTGCAACTCACCCGCGAGCCGCGCCCTTTGCCACAGATCAAGTTGAACCCCGCTGTGAAAAACATCCGCGATTTCAAGTTCGAGGACATTGAGCTTGTGAGCTACGATCCGCATCCGGCCATCAAAGCACCAGTGGCAGTTTAGGAAAACAAGTGCGGATGGAAATGGATATACGGAATGGGGAGTGGATCGCGCAGTTGCTGGTGGCTTCCACGGTGCGGACGGCGAGTTGCGCCTGGATTTCCTTCATCTGCTGCTCCATTCGCGCAGCCTGCTTTTTGATTTGAGCGATGTTGAACATACAATCAGGTTATGCGGGTTTGAATCAACCTCCGCCAATTATCTTATCTGACTTCAAATAGTGAATAATCAAACTTGTCCTTACGATTGCCAAATATTTTCCCACGGTAAAAGAAAATCTGGCCGCGTCCGGCACGTTGTTGTCCCCATCCCATGTCTTCGTCACATTCCAGAGCCACATGAAAACACCAATCGTGTTTCATTTGAGCCAACGAACTCTGCACGATGTCGAGGAACTCCCCACAACACATCTGGTCGCTGTACACTCCCATACTGTGTTGCCAACAAACACACCAGTCGTCGTTTACCAAATAGTAAGCATCAGTCTTGCCCCATCGGGCGTCCAACGCAGGTCGCAAAATGTCATCTAACCGGCCAAGCTCGTCGTAAATCTGCTTTCGGAGCTTTTCTGAGGCACGCTTGGCTTTTCCAAGGGGTAGATACGACTCCCAGAACTTTTTGTCTGACAACAATTCAATGCGTGGATGTTTTGGCATGCTGACGATCAACAGTTAAATCGGAGCAAATCTCAATTTTACGCTCTCACATCCACAATCGTGCCCTTGAAAACTTCCAGCGCCTTCTGAATGAGCGGGTCGTTCTTGAAATCATCCTTGTTGAACGGCATGGGCGCAGACGGCTTTTCTTTGGCTGGTGGCGCGACAGGTTTTGCGGCGGATGCGTTCGCGGTTTTTGGCGTGGCAACTGGCGCGGCGGCAGTCGGCACAACCGTGGGCGCAAGCCGTGTGCGACCAGCGGGTGCGTCGGCTTTGATGAATTTGATCTGCGAGTTCGGATGTCCAAGTTCCGCCAGCTTGGTTTGGATGATGGCGTGATTCTTCGAGTTATCTACGAGACCGCGATGGTCATCGAACTCAGGATCAAACCCGATGATGAACACACCTTTCTCAAACGACACCGGATGCGCTTCGAGCAGATAAGTGCGCATGAACGGACTCACGCGCCCGGCAGCATCCACGAGTTGTGACCAGAGGGATTCCAAGTCGCCGGGAGCGGCAGGCGCGGCGGCGGTACTGGCGGGTGCATCTGAGAATGTGTAGCTGCCGACATCAGTCGGCGCAGTTCTTACCGGCGCGGCTGGCGGAGGTGAAGACGGAGCGGGCGCTGGTGTCGGACGAGGAGCGACGCTCGCAACTGCGGGGGCTGGCGTGGCGGCAACCGCACCGCCCTGACCACGCAGCGCGTTCAACTGCTTGAGAACCGCGTCAATGCTCACGGCGTTGCGCGCTTCGATGGAGCGGAGCAGGGTGACTTCGAGTAAAATCTTTTTCGACGCGGCATCGCGCAGACGGAGTTCGGCGTCGGCCAGCACTTCAAGGATGCGGGTGAGCGCGTCAGTCGTGGCGAGAGTGGATTGTTCCTTGAGCGCGGCGGCTTCGGCTTCGGAAACTTCCATCAAGCTCAGATCGCCCTTGGAGACTTGGAACAGAATCAAGTTGCGGAAGTGACTGAGCAGATCGGAGAGCAGACGCCCCAAATCTTTTCCTTTTTGCGAGAGATCGTTCAGTTGATGGAGCGTCGTGTGAATCTCGCC
>JAYUAV010000171.1:0-4889 GCA_043741175.1 Verrucomicrobiota bacterium | reverse complement strand
CCGCGATAATCAATCCCCTCCGCCACACAACCGCGCATGAAGGGTTCGAGAACCTGCCGCGCGGTGTCGGCGAGTTGTGCATCGGTCAGGAATGGCGTGGGCGAATACGTGCCCATGCCGCCAGTGTTCAGACCAAGATCACCATCGAACGCGCGTTTGTGGTCTTGCGATGTGGGGAAAATCTTCGCAGTCTTGCCGTCGCACAACGCGTGCATGGAAACCTCGATGCCTTCAAGATATTCCTGAAGCACAACCTTACTGCCAGCATCACCAAACTTCTGCCCTGAAAACATCTCGAGCAGTGCCTTATAGATTTCGCTGCGACCATTGCATATCAACACTCCCTTGCCTAAAGCCAGGCCATCCGCCTTGACCACACACTTCTGATTCGCGAGCAGGAACAGCATCAATTCCCGATGCTCTGAGCGTTTGTCGCGCGCAGCATGTGGAAATATTTCAGGCGTCACCGTGATCGCGCGCGCCGTCGGGATGCCATATTTCTCCATGAAATTTTGGGAGAAAACTTTCGACGACTCAAACTGCGCCGCCTTCTGGTTCACACCCCAAATCTTCAGGCCGTGCCGTTGAAACAAGTCCACGATGCCAAGCGCGAGCGGATTATCCGGACCAACAACGGTGAAATCCACGCCCTTCTCCTGCGCGAACGCCAAGAGCTTTGGCAAATCATCCGCCGCGATGTTGACGCATTCAACTGGCTGCTCCGTTTTCTCCGTTCGCTCCTGTTCAATCCCGGCGTTCCCCGGCGCGCACCACATCTGCGTGACGTGCGGCGACTGCGCCAGTTTCCAAACCAGCGCGTGTTCGCGTCCGCCTGAACCGATGACGAGGAGTTTCATTAAATGCGAGAGAAGATTACGCAGCCAATCTTCGTGAATCAATGCGAAGCAACACTTCACGAGGTTGCACATGCCTGCAATTATTTCTCGATTCGTCACCCTGCCCTGCTATTGATTCACACATGAAACACTTCGCTGTGTCACTCTTATTGCTCGGCAGTCTTTTCAGCCAGCCCGCCTCCGGCACAACCTTCGACACCATCATCCGTGGCGGACGCGTCGTGGACGGCACGGGAAGTCCCGCGCGCTTCGCAGACGTTGGAATCAAAGGCGGCAGAATCATCGTCATTGGTCGCATCACCAGCAATGCAAAGTCAGTGATTGATGCGACAGGGATGATTGTTGCGCCAGGGTTTGTGGATGTTCACACGCACGCGGACGAGATCGTGGAGCAACCTCGTGCGGAAAATTTTCTTCGCATGGGCGTCACTACGCTCGTGGTCGGCAACTGCGGCGCGTCTGAATTGAACCTCGAGAAATATTTTCGCGACATCAAACGAACGGGCGTTTCGCCGAACATCGCCACTCTCATCGGCCACAATACAGTTCGCGAGAAAGCGATGGGCGGCAGCTTTGATCGCCCGCCAACCGCTGCTGAACTGGCGACGATGAAGCAACTCGTGGATCGCGCGATGGAGAACGGCGCAGTGGGCTTGTCCACCGGCTTGATCTATCTGCCCGGTGTGTTCTCGAAGACGGATGAGATCGCAGAACTCGCGAAAGTCATCGCGCCTTACGACGGCATTTACGCGAGTCACATGCGTCACGAGGATTCGCAGATTTTTTCCGCGCTGGATGAAGTGTTCCGCGTCGCACGCGAAGCGAAAGTGCGAGCAGAAGTTTCGCACATCAAATTAAGCGGCGAGAAATCTTGGGGCAAAGCGGACGATGTCCTCGCCTACATCGCCAAGGCGCGCGCCGAGGGACTCGACATAACACACGATCAATACGCCTACACCGCGTCCAGCACCACGATGCGGCAATTGATCCCGGACGACGCGTTCGACGGCGGTAAAAAAAACTTTCTCAAACTCATTGCTGATCCGGTTGAAAAGGCAAAGCTCACCGCGCGCATTAAGGAGAAAGTTGCCGCACGCGGACGGCAGGATTTTGCCTACGCCGTCATCGCCTCTTACAAGCACGACAAGTCACTCAATGGCTTGAACATCGTCGAGGCGTCCAAGAAACTTCGCGGCTCCGACACGTTGGATGACCAGATTGAAACCATTCTTGAGATTGAAAAAAACGGCAGCGCGAGTGGTGTCTTTCACGGTATGAACGAGGAAGACCTGCAAAAGTTCATGCAACATCCGAACACGATGATCGCGTGCGACAGCGGATTACGGGAGTTCGGCAAGGACGTGCCGCACCCGCGCGGTTACGGCAATAACGCCCGCGTGCTGGGCCGTTACGTGCGCGAACTCAAGACGCTGCGATTAGAAGACGCCATCCGCAAGATGACGAGCCTGCCTGCGAACACGTTTCAATTGCGCGAACGTGGCCTGATCCGCGAAGGCGGCTGGGCGGACATCGTCGTGTTTGATCCTGAGAAGATCAGCGATCCCGCCACCTACAATGATCCACATCATTACGCGGTTGGAATTCCCTACGTGTTGGTCAACGGCGTGGCAGTGGTGGCAAACGGAGAACATACCGGAGCGAAACCGGGACAAGGTTTGCGCCATCAAAGTGTGAAGCCGCGAATGTGATTTGAAGTGGTGCCAGTGGCAGGAATTGAACCTGCGACCAAAGGCTTATGAGTCCTCTGCTCTACCCCTGAGCTACACTGGCAACCGGGCACATATAATTTATGTAGCCGGTGAATGTGTCAAACTGAATGATTCTTCCAAATGCTTGCGGGACGCATCTACAAACTGCGCGGAAAGAATTTCGCGCCGGATTTTGAATTTGAATTCGCCATCGCGCCCCGACTACTCTGCTCGCGAACAACGAACTGAATTAATTTTATGCCCCAACCCTGTTACCATTCCAGCATCGAAGGCGCGCAACACGGCGCGAAGTCTCTCACTCAATTCCTCGACTACGCCAAGAAATCCGGCGCAGCGGGCGCGCAACCGTCCAACTTCATGTTGCAGGATGCCAAGGGCGGCTTCCAGAGCGCGAAGGAAATCAAAGACGCGTTCGCCAAAGCCAAGCTCACTCTCGACGGCATCTCCGCGCATTGTCCGTTCTGGGTTCACACCACGGCGTGGACGAATAGCCCCACCGTGCGCCCCTTCATCCCCGCTGATCTGGCGAAGAAATCCGCCGCTGACATCGAGAAGTGGTCGGAAGATTATTGTCTGCGCTTGATGGATCTTTGTGCGGAACTCGGCGTGAAGATCATCCCGATGTTTTGGGGCGTGGCGTTTGGTTGGGAACTTGCCACAGGTTATCCGTGGGGATTCTGGAAAGGCGGCGATTACGATCTGCTCAAGGAAGGTCAGGATCGGTTCGTGAAAAAGACCGGCAAGATTCGCACCCACGCGCGAAAACTAGGCATCTATCTCGCGCACGAAATCCACGGCGGCACGGCGGCGATGACGGCGGATGATTTCAACATGCTCGTCAGCATTTGCGGTGGCGACAAAATTCTCGCCGTGAACGCTGACCCCTCGCACTGTTGGGAAGGCGAGGATTTCGAGACGCGTTTCCGCAAGGTCGGCCCGCGCGTGATGGCTTGTCATGTGAAGAACTTCGTGATCCGACGCGGAATGCCCGTGCGCATGATGGCCCCGAACTGGCCCGACCGCGCGATGCAATTCGTGGATCTGCCCAGCGGCGATCTCAACATGGCGCGTTACGCCGAACTGATGATCAACATCGGCTACCCGCAGCGCTACTGTCAGGTGATGGGCACAAAGACCGCCCCGCTCGTGGTGGAAGCCGAGAGCGCGTATCGCGACCTTGATGCCACAAGTGCAAACGGCATCGGCTACGTGAGGGATAATCTTTGCTTCCCGCTCGCGGCGGGATCGTTTGAGGATGGGATGGGGGCGTGAATCTATTTCGGCAAAGCAATTTATTGCTGACGGCGTTAAATTTGTTTCTGTCGTCCGCGCTACTTTTTGCTCAACTCATCCCCATCGTCAACTCCGGCTTCGAGTCGAACATCATCGGACAGGGAGTATTCTCCGTGTTGGTGCCGCAGGGTTGGACTATTTACGATCCGGGATTCATCATCAATCAAAATCAGAACTCCGTCGGCGTCATCCGCCCTGACGTGCCGCAAACTTTCTTTCCCACTGGCTCGCCGGAAGGAGTCAACGCCGCGCTCGTCTTTCTCGCCGGGGCGCAAAACGCCGTGGCTGGATTGCGCCAGACCCTGACCAACACCTTGCAAGCAAACACCCGCTATCGCTGCTCGGCGCAGATCGGCAACATCGCGTCCGGCACTTCCCTGCCCGGCTCGGCGGATGGTGGCAATGTCTTCTACAACTTGAACGGCTTTCCTGGCTATCGCATTGACGTGCTTGCGGGTGCAACCGTCGTCGGTTCGGACAGCAACAGCATCGGCGCGACGATTCCAGAAGGCGTGTTTCAGCAAGCGCGCTTTTACTTCGACACCGGACCCGCGCCCGCGCAACTCGGCCAGCCGCTCGGCATCCGGCTAGTGAACCTGAAATTTCCTGCCACGCCCGGCAATCCAAACATCGAAGTGGATTTTGATGATGTGCGGTTGGGTGCCGGGCCGATTCCTATTCCAGCGACATTGAACATTTCACTTTCAGGCGCACAGCCGATGATCTCGTTGACCGGAACAACTGGTGCAACGTATCGGGTGGAATTCGCCCTGTCTGTCCCAACGACAAACTGGACGACTCTGACAAACATAATATTGCCCGCGTCGCCACACCTGTTGGTTGACGCACAACCCGTGACGAATCAGAGCAGCAGGTTTTATCGAGCCACACTGGTGGAGTAAGTTTTACCCTAAGAGCCTGTTTGAAAAGTCGAAAAAGCCTAATAAAACCGCAGAAAAAGCTGTACTTTTGGCTCCGCTTATCGCAGTACGCTTGGGATGCGATATAC
>JAYUAV010000170.1:0-2345 GCA_043741175.1 Verrucomicrobiota bacterium | reverse complement strand
GATCGTGATCGTGGCGAAATCCGTGGCCCGCGTCCTCCCAGACGCGATGGAGGTGGCGGCGGAGAACGGCGTTCCGGTCCTCCGGGACAAGGCGTCCGTCGTCCCGAAGGACAAGGTGGTTTCCGAGGTCCGCGTCGTGATGGTCCGGGTCAAGGTGGTGCAGGTCAGCGCGGAGGAGGATTTGGGCGCGATGAACGCCGCCCGCTACCCGAACGCCGCGAAGCACCGCTACCGTTGCCTGAAGTCAACGCCGCAATCATTCCCGATGAAAAGGGCGTGGAGTCCTTGGCGCGTCAGGTGAAGATGACGGGGCGCGCGTTTCCGCTGTTCGACATCGCCTTCCTCGTCATTCAAAAGCCGGAACGCTATTCGATTCGTTTCACGACGAAAAAGAATCCGCAGGGACAATTGGCGCAACCGATGTTTCATTGTGCGCTGGATGAAACCATCTGGTTGAGCGAAGACGAAGCCGTGGAGCATGTGTTGCAGAAACATTTCGGCACGTTCTACCAAGCCGAGAAAATTGCGACCGAAGCACCCAAGGGAGTTTATACGTTCGTGGGTCAATGCGGCCTGAGCAGTGTCATTCTCGGCCCGCCGAACTATCACGATTACCAAAACAAACTCGCCAAGCTGCACGCGGAACGCTTCTCGCGAATGCCGTTCGATGTTTATAAATCGCGCGTGAAGATCGTGCGCGATGAAGCCGTGGTGAAGCAGTGGGTCGAAGAACAGAGCGTGAAGACGGAGTTCGCCTGCTTGAACGTACCCGAAGCGGCGAAGTTGCCGAACCGCGAAGAGGTGGAGAAACATTTCCGCGTCACGCACAAGGACACGATCATTAAACAGGTGGAATCACACGTCGTCAGCGGCATGGCTGCGCGTTCGTTGCGGGGTGGGATGGGTCGCGTGGTGCAGAATCTTCTCGCCGAGCAACGCCGTTTCCCGATGCAGATCGCGACGTCGTTGAGCCAGTCCTTCGCGCATCACGGATTGCAATTCTTCAAGGTCAACAAGACTGTCACGCACGTCGCTGTGGCGCGTCCGCACTTCCTTGATATTGAAACCACGCCGGTTTCCACGGGAGTAAAGCGCATCGTTGATTTCATCAACGCGAATCCCAAGTGTAATCGCCGGAAACTCATTGATGCGCTCGCGCCGTCACCTGCGACTACAACTCCCGTTGCTGCCGCACCTGTTGAAGGTGAAGCAACCGCGCCTGCGCCGCCCACGCCAGACCCGACGCCGGAACAAACCGCGCTCATCTCGGACTTGCACTGGCTCGTGCATCAAGGGCATGTAATGGAGTTCGCGAATGGCTTGCTCGATACGGCCAAGAAACCCGCGCCGCGTCCGCCGAAGCCTGAACCGAAAGCTGGGGCTGTCGCTAATGTTGTTGTGGCAACAGAGACGCCTAGAGAAGTGGTCTCCACGGAAGTTGCCGCGCCTGCGCCTGAAAGTTCTGCTGCGGAAGCTCCCGTAGTTTCAGAGGAGACTCCTCCTCCAGCGAACTGACGCGAAGCCAACTCAACCAAAACAAAACGCGCCCCTCAACACGAGGGGCGCGTTCGTTTCCAACTCTTGTTGCCGTGGCTTACGCCTTGGCAAACTTTTCAAACAATCCCGCGAACGGCGACTTTGACGTCGTGGTCGTCTGTTGGACTTTGAGCTGGCCGAGGATGGCGTGCCAGCCGATGTAAATTTTGTGCCACTGGTTTTCGAGGCTGCGTAGCGCGCCCTCGCTCATCTCGCTGAGATAACGGAGCGATGGCGAATTGCCGATCAATCCATGAATCTCTTCCTTCGTCGGCGAGCTGACATCCATGCCAGCAAGGATCAACTCCAGCTCTTGAACGAGCACGCTCTTGATTTCCAAGAAGTGTGTTTCGTCGTCCACGCCGAATTTCTTCGAGCGGGCCATGTTGATAAAGTGGTTGAACTGTTTCCAGCATTCGAGGTAGTTCTCGGTCTGTTGGATCAGCGGATGTACTTTTGTATTACTCATAAGACTTAGCTTGTTTGTTGAGTTGGAGCGGAAAGATTTGGCGCGGAAAGGAACACGATGGCACCGCCGCGCATCTCGCGTGCGGTGATCTTCAGGCCGGGATAATGGATGACGAGTTCTTCAAGCGGAAGTTGTGCAGTCTGACCAGCGCGGAATGTCTCCACGACACAACGTCCGATCTCCAGCACGAGGCTCTGCGGGAAACTCGTGGGTAATGTCGTAGCGAGGATGCGCCCACTGCGATCCATGCTGAAGCTGCCGGAGTGCAATTGCAGCAGCGGCTTGGCTCGTTTGAAAAAGCTGGTCAGGAAGCCCATAACGTCAGGATTTTTTTCATGCG
>JAYUAV010000169.1:0-5864 GCA_043741175.1 Verrucomicrobiota bacterium | reverse complement strand
CGAAGACATGAAACGCGGCGTTGAGCTAAGGCGTGTTTACGTTCTTGTTGCCGTAGGTGACGTGCGGCGTCGGCTGATGCCGATGAGTGTTCACGCCGTATTTGAACAGGTTGACCGAATCGTTCTCGATGATGTCGAGTTCGATGGAGGTGTTCGTCACCGGTGTGCCGCCGGTGATCATCCAGAACGACGTGTGCCAGCCGCGTCCCGGCGGCGTGCGCATCCGCGCCTCGTAGTAACCGTAGCGCACGGCCTTCTTGCTGATGATGCCGCCGGAGGTGTATTGATTCGTGCCGACCGTTTCCTTCTTCAGCAGGATGGAATAGAGGCCGTTCGATACGGCGTTGTTCTGCGGCTGCTGCACGCTCCAGAAGCGGACGCCGGTGCGGAAGTTCCACTTGTTCGTGTCCACGGCGTTCGAGTTGAACTCATCCGACCACGCGAGTTGATAGCCGCTGACGGGAGTGTTGGTGTAAGGCTGAACATTCGGATTGCTGGCCGGGTCAATGTCCTGCGCCCAAAGCAAACCGACAGCAAGATTGCCAAGGGCAATCCCCGTGAACACCACGCTTCTAAAACGGATGCAGCGTCGGTTCGCGTAGCTCATGGACTGATCAGCACCCGATAAAAGCGCCAGTTAAAATTTGTCGCGCCGGTGTCCGCCCACGAGAACGGCAGCGTCGCGGGATTCGTCACGAGCAGTGCCGACCAGTTCACGAGATTCGTCGAAGCCTGCACGGTGTAATTCCAGCCCGTCGGGCCGTTGAGCTGCATCTGAAATTTTCCATTCGTCATCGCCACGCTGGAAAACTGCGGGCGGCTGAATGCGGTGACATTCACCGCGAGGTCGCGCCACGTTTGCGCCAGCGCGTTGCTGCCGCTCAAACGCAGGACGTAACTTCCCGCCGCACTGAACGTGGCCGTCGTCATCGGCTGCGCGACGTTGCCGAAGGTCACTGTGCCCGGCCCGCTGATTTTGCTCCACGCGCTAGAGCTGGCGTTGCTGACCACGCCCGCGAGCGGCGACGCCACGCCGACCATCGCCGGTGGTGCGACGCCCGGCGAAACGCCCGGCGCGTAGTTGCCCACATACGTCAGCGTGAGCAAAGGACGCTGCGTCACCGTCAGGCTGTCGTCGGAACTGATTCGGCTGTAGTAATTGTTTCCACCGGCTTCGGTCGTTGGGCAGATCATGAGCAGATTCAACGGAGCAACCGTGCTCACGGCGGTTTGAATAGTCGCAACGAAGCTGGCGGTGGAAGCAAAAGTTTTTTGCTGATTCACCACCGTCGCGTTGTAACCGGCCACGCTCGACAACACGGTCGCACCGTAGTCGCCGCCGGCGTTCGTCCAGATGTTGCCCGCGCCCGTCTGTCCGTTGCGCGAAATCCACGTTGCGCCCGTGCCTGCTCCGACCGAGGCATCGCTGCTGCTGTTGCCCGTGCCTTCCACCGGCGTGCTGTTGAGCTTGCGTAATTCCACCGTGCCGACTGTGCCTATTCCAGCCCCCGCATCCGTCCAAACATCCAGCGTCGCGCTTTGGATAACGGCGTTCGTGTCAAAGCCCGGCAGGTCGAACGAGAAAATCGGTCTCATGCCCAGAGTAACGCGCCCGACGAGAAACTGATCCCGCGCGCCGGAATTCCAACTCGTGCTGTCGCCGCGAATAAACGTAGCGAGGTGCGCGTAGCCATTCACGCCTTGCCGCAGCGAAAGCGAGAGTGGCGTGGCGACCGAGACGGTGACTTGATCCGTGTTGGTGGTGGTAAGCACAACCGCCTGACATTGGAGAACGTAACTGCCCGGCGCGGAAAAATTCGCCGTGGTGTCGGCGTTCGTCGCATTGCCAAACGTCACCACGCCCGAGCCGGAAATTTTCGACTAGGTGATGACCGGAACGTAGTTGGAGTCGCCCGATGTGGCGACCGCCGTCACGCGCAATGTCGTGTTGGTATCCGCGAGCATGACGCTCGCGTTACCCGGCGAGGTGATGGTGACGGAACTCTCCACCGGTCGCCCGCCGGGAAAATAGAGGTCAATAGGTTTGGTGCCGGTGGTGGGACTCGAACCCACACGACTTTTTACAGTCCCGGGATTTTAAGTCCCGTGCGTCTGCCATTTCGCCACACCGGCGTGAAACGTCGCGGGCGTGACGCTAACAGAATACCGCAGCCGTGCAAGCGTGAGACAGGTCAATGAGCGTGATTGGGCGCAGCTTGATACGCCCAGTAATGCTGGCCGTTGACGTAATCAATGGCGGTGGTGGTGTAAACAGCTTGCTCATCCACGCGCAGTATGGCGAAGCGAAGCGAGGTTTGCAATCGTGGGGAATTCAGTTCAACCACGAATGGACACCGATGCACACGAATCCCAGACATTTGAGTCAAGGCTTGTCCCGATGTGATGTGTCAATCATCGGAGGCGCGGGCGGAGCTATCTGGGGCGGCGCGTTGTTGTCAGACCGCTTTCTCAAAGCGATGACGGCCAGCACACAGCCTGTCCATGTCGGCAGCATGTCTATCACGGGAATGAATTCCACGGCGAACGTCGGCAGCAACAGCAAATGAAAACCGAGCAGCCATATTGTGAAGGCCATGGCAATGACATCAATGATCTCCGGCGCGAGCGGCACGGCTTGAAACGGGATTTGCAATCCATCCGCCACGAGTGCGATGGCAACTGCGGCGACGATGCGTTTGATTGTCAGCGTCTGTGGAGCAGCGCAGGCGGCTTTGATTTTATCCGTCAGCGTCACGGCGTTTGACTCTGGTTGGAGGCGTGAAACATGTCGAGTGAAAGTTTACTGTTTAACCTAAAGCCGGGATAAACGCAGAGGCGCGAAGCACGCAGAGAGGGAAACTGGTCCAAAACCCGGTTCGTAGCAAAAATCGCTTGTCAGTTTTTGTTCTCGTGATAAAACAGATTCAGAAAGTCGTAAACCTATGAACAATTCTTCGGCTCGTATTTGTATCGTTCTGTCAGTTGTTTTCATTAGCTTCAGCCAGTGCGTTCACGCAGCAACCAATGCTTGGTTTGCAAGTTCAGGATTGTTGCCCAGCCAAACGACTACGAATTGGGCGTTGTCAGACACATCTCCGGGGTTCGATCCGAGCATTGCAAGTGGTGTCATGACGTTGGCCAC
This sequence comes from Verrucomicrobiota bacterium, assembly GCA_043741175.1. Classification (GTDB taxonomy): domain Bacteria; phylum Verrucomicrobiota; class Verrucomicrobiia; order Limisphaerales; family JADLHS01; genus JADLHS01. The sequence continues at coordinate 2,722 of JAYUAV010000169.1, read as the reverse complement.
CGTCGCCAATTCTGAAGGAATGTTTTTTCGGCAGACAGCCAATCTCGCGATTCCGTCGAACTGGACGATGGAATTCCGCACCAAACTCTACTCGCGAACTACCTCGATCAATTTCAACTCTTCTATGTCGGTGTTCTTCACCACGGCATCGTCTGTGGGAAATATTTTGTATTTCCGTGCGGATGAAATCTGGCTCTCAAATGCGTTGAACACGCGTGGGCCGAGTGCGGTGCTGGACACAGATTCCGCATTTCACACTTATCGTATCGAGCTTTCCAGTACGACGCTGGGTAGTGCTGTGCGTGTTTATTATGACAACGGCGCACTTCCAGTTCTCACGCATCAATTGGTTGGCGATCCTAGTCTGGTGGGAGCGGCAGCCCGCATTGGATTTGGCGATGCGACGGCCGGAGATTCCGGCGTTACCGAGTGGGAATACTTCTGGCACAATGGTTCGTCGGTTTCAATCGTGCCTGAGCCTAGCTCTCTGGCTTTGTTCGGCTGCACGTCTGCAATCTTCTTCTCTGCTCGCCGGAAGTGCTGAAGTAACCTTGGTTGTTTTCGCGGTTGGGATTCGCAATCTTTTTCAAACGGCTTTCGATTATTCCAGTCCAGCAGTTCGTCGAAAAAACAGACGCCTCTCTGTCACTCGACGGCGACAAGTCGCCTGCCAAAAGCGCGGACAAGTCCACGCACTCCAAAGTCGGCGTTCCTACCGCCACTCGTGCTTCGGATACTTCCGCTGCAACTCGGATTTGATCTTTGGGTATTGCTCGCGCCAGAAACTTGCCAAGTCTGACGTCACTTGGATGGGCTTCATGCCTGGCGTGAGGATGTGAACCGTTACCGGCACGCGACCGAGCGCGATTTTCGGCGTCGTGTTCACGTCATAAAGTTCTTGGATGCGAAGCGAGATGAATGGCGGCACGCCCGGTTCGTAATTTAACTTCGGCGTTCTTCCGTTTGAAAGCGTGAGGCGTTCGGGCGCGTGTTTGTCCAGCAACTCGCGTTGCGCGTGCGAGAGCCATGACATGACGACGGGTTTTACTTCGCGCTCTTTGATGTCTTTGTAACTCACAGCACCGTGACAAAGTTGTTCGATGATGGCTTTCTTGTCGTCGTCTGTGATAGCGGGTAACAATAAATCCTCGCAGTGTTTGCAGAGCAAACGCAGTCGTTGCAGCCATTGCTCGACGTGATGATCCCAATTCGGCAACAACAACCGGCCCGCATTGATTTCCTCCGCGAGCAAACGCGCCGCAGCATCCGCTGGTGGCGGATCAAGTCGCTTGGCGGCGAGCGCAAGATCACGAAAGCGCAACAACTCGGCGGCCATCACGCGCTTGGCTTGTGCGTCCCAGTGGACGTGGACTTCGCTCTTGATGTCGTCGGGGAATAGTTCTGCAAGCCACGCGGCTTCGATGGCGGTGGCGATGGAGAGGATGGTGTTCACTTCGTTATCACGTCCGCCGACCTCGCGAATTTCGGCGACGACGAACAACTCCGCTTTGCTGACAACGCTTTCGCGAGCGAGCACGCCGCGTCGTCCGTGAACGAGTTCACAACGGAGCGTGCTTTGATCCATGCGGCGGCCCACGCGGTCGCTGAAGCCGATGAGGATGCACTTCTGCAACGCCTCGTCCTTGATCTCGCGTGGCGTGATGTCGAGTCCCTCGTCCTTGGCGATGCGGAGGAATTGATCGAACAGCGGACCGACTTGTTTCGCGGTGACTGCGTGGATGCCGAGACGACGACACGCATCAACACGGAACTGATTCTTTGATGCGAACGTCCAAGCGCGCATGAGAATCCAGAAATCTGACGTGGCATTTTCGCCGAGCAGATCGTCGCGGTCGCTTTGAACTTCTTTGCCGCCGCCGCGCAGCAAAAGGTCGCGGCCTTGTGTGAGCGCGGCGACGAGGCAGGCTTGATGGACGCAGCCGTATTCCTGCGCCGCGAGCAACATGCGCGAGTAGCGTGGGTGCGCGGGAAAGGCGAGCATCCGGCGGCCCATGGGACTTATGTCTCGCATGGGACTCATGCGTTCAAGCGCACCCAAATCCATCAGCAACTCCTCCGCGTGCGAGAGGGAAATCTCATCTGGCTTTTCTAGCCAGCGGAACGCGCGCAAATCTTCCACGCCTGCGGCCTTCAAGGTGAGGACGACTTCGGCGAGATCGAGGCGTTTGATCTCCGGCAACTCTTGGGGCGCGCGTTCGTCGTGTTCCGAGCGAGACCAGAGTCTCATGCACACGCCCGGTGCGGTGCGACCGGCGCGACCGGCCCGTTGATCGCTGCTGGCTTGAGAGATTTTTTCTATGAGCAAGGTGTTGATGCCACGGCTTGCATCGTAGCGGGCAACCCGCGCGAGGCCGGAATCAATCACGAACCGCACGCCATCAATCGTGATGCTGGTCTCAGCAACGTTTGTGGCAACGACGACCTTGCGCTGTTCGTAACGCGCCACGGCAGCGTCCTGATCGCGCGGAGAAAGTTCTCCATGCAAGGGTAGCACCATGAAACCGCGTGACTCGGAGACATTGCGGATGGCGGTGATGGTTTGCGAAATCTCGAAGCCGCCGGGCATGAACACCAGGACATCGCCTTCGCCGCCGGAGTTGACGAACTGGCTGAACGCATCGGCGGCGAGTTCCCACGGCGGCGGTGGATTTGCACCAAGGCGGTGCGGGAGATATTCGATGTCCACGGGAAACGTGCGGCC
>JAYUAV010000168.1:0-7057 GCA_043741175.1 Verrucomicrobiota bacterium | reverse complement strand
CGGATGAAACGCTTGGCCTGCGGGCTTCTGAACGATGAAACGGTGTAAACGCCGCAATCCAAGCCAGATTGGTGTCGGGGGCAGTGTCAAGATGCACCCTCTGTCACTCGTTCCGAGAATTGCCGGTTGACGCCTCTCGCACTTGCCCTACCCTCTGCTCAAATGTCTGCCGTTGCCCAAATCCTGAACGCTCCTTCCCATGGCGCGTCTGGCAAACCATCCTCATCCGTTGCCGAGCGCACCGGCACAGCACTGATCCTTGCCACAAAGCCGTTCGCGCATGATGTCACACTCCGCAGTTGGTGGGTCATTCTTTCCACGCTGACATTGCTCGCGGCGGCAGTGGTGGGAACGCTGTGGCATTTTCATCCGCTCGCGAAGGTCGCTTGCAGCGTGCTGACGGGCTTATTGGTCTTGCGAATCTTCGTCATTTATCACGATCAACAGCATCACGCCATCCTACCGAAGTCGCGGCTGGCGGAATGGCTGATGCGCGGCGTGGGAATCCTCTCTCTGAGTCCGAGCAGCATCTGGCGCGCGTCGCACAATCATCATCACAACCACAATTCAAAGCTGCGCGGCTCGCACATCGGCTCGTTCCCGATCATGACGAAGGATAACTTCATCAAAAGTTCGCCCGGCAAACGCCGGATGTATCTGTTCGTGCGTCATCCGCTGACGATCCTGTTCGGCTACGTGTTCGTGTTCCTGTTCGGCATGGTCATCTATCCATTTTTTAACCATCCCAAGAAACACTTCGATTGCCTGATTGCGCTCATCGTGCATGTGGCTATCGGCACGGTGCTGTTCTTTTCTCCCGGCGGTTCTCCCGGCGGCTGGTTGGCTGTGCTGCTCACGCTGGTGTTCCCGTTGTTCATCGCGTCAGCCATAGGCTCGTATCTGTTTTACGCGCAGCATAATTTTCCCGGAGTGTCGTTCACTGACAGCGAAGGTTGGACTTACGAGAAGGCGGCGTTGGAATCTTCGAGCTGCATGAACACCGGCGCAATCATGGGCTGGTTCTCGGCGAACATCGGCTACCACCATATCCATCACTTGAACTCGAAGATTCCGTTCTATCGCCTGCCCGAAGTCATCCGCTCAATTCCGGAGTTGCAAGCCCCCAAGACCACGTCGCTGAGTCCGGTGGACATCTATCGCTGTCTGAGTCTCAAGGTGTGGTGCGTGGAAACGCAACAGATGGTCGGCGTGCGGGGGTTGTGAGAAGTTGAGTGGAAGCCTTCATGTCGGTTCGTCCTCGTCCGCAATTTTTTAACTAGAATCCGAGGACGAGGACGATGAGTAAAAGAAACGACTCTCAAGCCGTCACCCTCTGCCGAGGTAATGCTCCAGTCCCTCCGCCACGCCATTCCCGCACGTCAGTCCACTCACGAAGCCGCCTTGTTTTCTCACCACGTCTTTCACCAGCGGGATCGCATTCGACGGCGCGACGAGGCAGCGCGCGTGTTCGGTCTTCAACATCGGCAAGTCGTTCAAGTGATCGCCAGCGGCCAGGATTCCATCGCTCGTCACGCCCAGCATCCGGCTTAACTCAGCGAGCGCAGTGCCTTTGTTGTAGTTCACATGACTGAACCGCGCATAGACATCGTTCCTCACCACGGCGAGTTCGGGGAACAGTTTGCAAAACTCATCCAGCCGCGCGTGAATCTGATCCGCGTCGGCGTTCGTGCCCGCAATCAAACAAAACGGCGACCACACGTCCTCATAAACTGTCGCGCGAAACCTGCCATTGACCCAATCCATCAGCTCGGCGACTTGCGGACGCACGCGGGCGTAAAGCTCCGCATGATCGCGAGAACACGCGGCGTTCCACTGTTCTACCGGCGCGTAACGCACGCCGTCGTGCTTGTAAATTTCCCGTTCCACCAACACCAGATAATCCGGCTGCACGCGAATGTGCGAACGCGCCAACGTCTCCATCAAGCTCGACATGTCGCGTCCGGTATTGATGACCCACTTCACGCCGCGCGCCTGTTGCTCCGCGATCAGTGAGATGAAACGCTCAGGGATGGTGGGTTGATCGTACTCAGCGAGGAGTGTTCCGTCGAAGTCGGTAGAAATCAGTTTCAGGGGCGAACTCATGTTGTGATGTGGCATCCAGCGAAGTTCAACTTGCGCCGATGCCAGCCTTATTCGTATCGCAACGCCTCGATGGGGTCGAGCTTGGAAGCTTTGCGCGCCGGATAAAACCCAAAGAAAATTCCCACCGCCGCACTGAAAACAAACGAGATGATCACGGAATCCATTGAGACAACCGTGGGCCAACCTTTGACGGCGGCGAGAAACCTTGCCGTGCCGATGCCAACACCGATGCCCACCAACCCGCCGATGGAACTGAGCGTGACCGCCTCGATCAGAAATTGCAGGAGGATGTCGTGCCCACGAGCGCCAACCGCCATGCGGATGCCGATTTCGCGCGTCCGCTCCGTCACGCTCACGAGCATGATGTTCATGATGCCGATGCCGCCGACGATCAACGAGATGACCGCCACGCCCGCCAGCAACGCCGTCATGGTTTCCGTAGTGGCGTTGGCGGTTTCGGCGATCTCCTGTTGATTGCGGATCATAAAGTCGTCGTCGCGCCCGGCCAGAATACGATGCCGTTGGCGCAGGAGTTCGGTGATGCCATTTTGCACATCAGCCATCTGGCTGGGACTTTCAGCGGACAATTGGATCATGCGGAGCGTGGTGACTCCAGCAAATCGCTTCATGCAGGTCGTGTAAGGGATCACCACGCGGTCATCCTGATCATCGCCGCCCATAGACGCGCCTTTCTTGGTGAGAACGCCGACGACTTTAAGTGGAACACCTTTCATGCGGATGGTTTTGCCGACCGCATCTTCGTCAGGAAATAATCTCTCCTTGGTTGTAAGGCCCAGCAGACAAACCTTGGCTGAAGAACGTTCGTCCGCTTCGGTGAACATCGCGCCCTCTGCAAGTTCCCACTGGCGAATGATCAGGTAATCCACGCCTTCACCAAGTATCGGCGAGTTCCAATTGTTTTCACCTGCGACAATCTGTCCTCCGCCTCCGCGCACCTCCGGGCTGAGAGCCAAGATACCGGGAACTTCTGCCTTAATAGCAATCGCGTCTTCGGGTGTGAGCGTGCCCGCGCCACCGAAGCCGGTGAAGACACCACCACGATTCAGGCTGCCGGAAAAAATCTGGATCACGTTCTGTCCAAGTGAAGCGATGCGCGCCGTGACCTGCGCCTTGGCGCCGTTGCCGATGCCCACCATGGCGATGACCGCGCCGACGCCGATGATGATGCCGAGCATGGTCAGCACGGTGCGCATCTTGTTTCGACGCAACGCGCGTAATGCGATTTTTATGGTAGCTCCTGCTCTCATGTACTCAATTGAACTGCCTGCTGCGCGGCTTTCAATTTTGAGGCTTCCTGCTCTGCATTCAACCGGTTCACGACCGGCGCGTCACTCACCACCTTGCCATCGCGCATCACAACCATGCGTTTGCAATAGTGGGCGATGTCCAATTCGTGCGTGACCATGACGATGGTGATCCCCTGATCGTTGAGTTTCTGAAACACGCCCATGATCTCAACGCTGGTCTGTGTGTCCAAATTTCCCGTGGGTTCGTCGGCCAGCAACAAGGTCGGTTGATTGGCTAGAGCGCGGGCGATGGCCACGCGTTGCTGCTGGCCACCAGAGAGGCGATTGGGTGTGTGATCCGCGCGGGCGCCCAGGCCTACAATTTCCAATGCCCGCATCGCACGTTCGTGACGGCTCTCGCCATTGATGGGCTGACGCGAATAGAGCATCGGCAGCTCGACGTTTTCAAGAGCCGTCGTGCGTGCGAGCAGATTGAACCCTTGAAACACGAACCCAATTTTCGAGTTGCGGATGTCGGCCAATTGATCCCGATCAAGCTGCGCCACGTCAATGCCGTCGAGAAAATATTTTCCCAACGTGGGCCGATCCAGACAGCCAAGCGTGTTCATCATCGTGGATTTCCCGGAGCCGCTCGCACCCATCATCGCCACGAATTCTCCCGGCTGGATTTCCAGCGTCACGCCGCGCACGGCCTTCACTTCAACCTCACCGCTTTGGTAGGTCTTGTGAATGTCCTGAAGTTGAATGACGGGCTTCATGCGGCGCAGCGAATTACCGGGAACGTCCACCGCCGAAACCACCACCACCGCCGCCAAACGGGCTGTTGCCCGCCGGAGCCGCCGCTGCTTGAGACATCGGGAGTTTGATTGCCGTGATGACGCTGTCGTCTTCCTTGAGACCGTCCAGAATCTCCGTGTAAGTGCCATCGCTGATGCCGGTTTTCACGCGAACGGATTGTGGCGTGCGTGATGAGTCGCCATTGCTCGTCGCGTTGGATGAGAGCAAATAAATCGCGCGCGCAACAGGTGCGGTCGAGCGCGATCCGCCGCCACCCGCACCACCGCGTCCACCGCCGCCGCCGCTGGGACGTTGAAGGACGCCGCTCTGAAAATATTCCCGCAACTTCGCGCGGACCTCCGGTGCTGGTTCTTCGCCGCGATCACGCAGCTCGCGCACGCGCCGCATCAATTCCTCTGGCGGCTCATTCCCCGTGAGCGGCGGCTCGGCACTGGCGATGACCTCCGTCTTATTCGTCTCCCCAACCAGTGCAGCGGGCATGGCGTTCGTCGCAGAAGTTTTTGCTTCCTTGCCGATACCGATTTTCAACAACGCTCGCGCGGCGAACGATTTGTTTGTGGACGGCTCCGGAAGTTTGACGCGAAACGCACTGTTCGGGATGCGAATCACGCCCTTGCGTTCGGCAGTGACGACGCTGACAGTGGCCGTCATCCCGGGCTTGAGTTTCATGTCAGGGTTTGAAACTTCGATCACGCAATCATAACTCACCACGTTCTGCACCGTGGTGGGCACGTTGCGGATCTGCATCACCTTACCGGTGAAGTTGCGCCCCGGAAACGCATCCACAGTGAACGTGACACTCTGCCCTTCTTCCACCGTGCCGACATCTGCCTCGGAGACGAGCGCATCAATCTGCATTTTGGTGAGATCGTTGGCGACTTGGAACAACACAGGCGCGTTCATGCTGGCGGCGACGGTCTGGCCGACGTCCACCTTGCGGTCAATGACGATGCCGTCAATCGGCGAGTAAATCGAACACCGCGCCAAGTCCACCTTGGAACTGTTCAAAACCGCCCGCCGCACCTGCACCACGGCCTCGGCCTGATGAAGACTTGCGACGGACTGGTCGTAATCCGACTGCGAGAGCAGTTTGGCCTTGAACAATTCCTCCGCGCGCCGCGCGTTGACCTGCGCGAGTTCGAGCTGCGCCTTGACGTTGGCGAGGTCGCCTTCGTTCTGTTGCACCCGCATTTGGTAAGTGGCGGGGTCCAATTGCGCGACGAGATCACCGGCTTTTACCTTTGAATTGAAATCTGCGTGAAGCTTTTGGATGATGCCGGAAATCTGGCTGCCGACCTGGACATTCAGCACGGGATTCAACGTGCCGGTGGCCGACACCGCTTGTGTCAGATCGCCGCGCGTGACTTTGGTGGTTTGAAATTCAGGGGCGGCATCGCCCTTCGTCTCAAACAGCCAGAAGCCCGCGCCGACCGCTGCCAGCAAGGTGATTCCGATGATCCACCACTTCATTCCGCCAGATTTTTTGTCGTTCGACATAGTTTCAGGATTCAATTGACGCAGAAAACGCCGGAATCGTCAAAATAACTTCATGCGAATGCCGGGCATATCTTGACGCTGCCCTGACGCGGTTGTTCCCAGCCGCAGCGTGACAAACACATTTGGGCGAATGATGGCGTGGTCGCCGATGATGTGGTGTTGCGCGGTGAAGATCGTCAACCGCTATCGCCGACACAGCCGAGCTTACGAACGGTAAGGAAATCCCTGAGGAGGGAACTTGATTTCGGTGGAGCAATTCACTACAAACCCGGCGACCAAACGGTTATAAACTAACAAACAAAAGTTCACGGAATGAAATTGTCCATCCAATCATTGGGAAGCATCGCAGCAGCGTTGTTCGTCGGCTGCACGGCAGCTTCATCACAAACCGCAGCACCCGCTGTCGCAGCACCCGCGCCGAAGTGGGAAACCACTGCCGCAGCCGGCTTGTCGCTCACACGCGGCAACAGCCATACCGTCCTCACCACGCTCGGCCTCGACAGCAAGCGCAAGTGGGATTCGGAAGAAGTTCTCGTCGGTGTCTCCGGCGGTTACGGCAAAAGCCAGGGCGTCCGCAACACGGACTTCGCTCAAGCGTTCGGCCAGTGGAATCACCTCATCAGCGAACGAGCTTACGGCGGTATCCGCGTGGACGGCAATCACGACGGCATCTCGAAGCTGTCGTATCGCTTCCGCGTGTCACCTCTCGTGGGTTACTATCTGATCAAGGAAACGAACACCACTCTCTCAGTGGAAGCTGGTCCTTCCGTCGTCATGGAAAAATATGATCATCTGCCCAGCGACACCTACATCGCTGCGCGGTTCGGTGAGAAGTTTGAACACAAACTCTCCGACACCGCGAAGGTCTGGCAGACGGCGGAATACATCCCGCAAGTGGATCGTTGGGTTGAGAAGTATGTCATCGCCGGTGAAGTGGGCATCAGCTCCGCCATCACCAAGCAATGGGACATGCGCGTCGTCGCCCAAGTCATTCACGACAGCGAACCCGCACCGGGCCGCAAGTATAACGACTTCCGCCTCATCGCAGGCACAGGATATAAATTCTGATCTGCGTTGCGGCTGAACGTGCCGCCAGTTTCAGCTCCGGGGAATGGTCATGTGAATGACTGTTTCCCGGTTTTTTTGTGGATTGATTTGCAACACTACTGTCCCGTTAAGGTTTTCATGACAACGATGTCAGCCCCATAAAATCTGGGTTTTCTCGCTGAACTCGCGAGCCAACCATCGCACGCGTGGCGCCAATGAAAATATGTAATGGCGCAGCTTCTCGATTGCGAACCCTTCACGAAGGAAGGAAAGCTCATCTACTCAAACTCAACATCCCAGCCCCATGCCCGCCTCGGAGGGTTTTCCTGGTCAACCAAAAACGT
>JAYUAV010000167.1:0-1971 GCA_043741175.1 Verrucomicrobiota bacterium | reverse complement strand
TCACCCCGCAGAAGAGCAAGAAGGAATAGGCGGCGAGTCTGCGGCGGCGCGAGCAAACTTCTGTTCGACAGAGTTGTGCCACGCGCATAATCTCGACGCGTCATCAACCGGGCGGCCTGTTCGCCGCTCGTTCGTGGTTGCGTGATTCGCCATCACAATCCAGAAATTAAACCTATGTCATACGTCATGATCCGTCACAAGGTCGCCAATTACGCCAAGTGGAAACGCGCCGTCAAAGCCTTCGTGAAATTCCGTACAGCGTCCGGCGAAAAATGTTTTTATGTGAGCCGCAGCAACAAGAGTCCGAACGATCTGTTGGTCTGGTGCGCTTGGGACACCTCAGCCAAGCTGAAAAAATTCCTCAAGTCGAGCGAGCTGCGCGAGGCGATGAAGGCTGCGGGCGTCACGAGCAAGCCGGAGATCGCCACGTTTGACAAACTCGAAGACTTGAGCGCGGTTTAATTGGCTCAACCATCATACACACGCGTGGCATCCAAAAATTATTCAGAGACAGCACAAGCTGTGCTGGCGATGTAAGACAAGCGAAGCCAAACCGCGCACCAAGATGGAAACCAAAGGCGATTTTCTCCACGAAGAGCCGCCCGCATACGGCGGTGGCGGCAAACCCTCGCCCGTGCTGGAGTATCTGCGGAAGTTGGAACGTGCACTCAAGCGAGGCGACTCCACCGAGCATACGCACCGCCCGGCACTGATCGCTTTGCTGGAAGCTATTGGCAAGGGAACTGTTGCGACCAACGAGCCGAAACATCTGCCGGGAGTCGGTGCTCCTGATTTGAAAGTTTCGCGTGGCCGGATTCCACTCGGTCACGGCGAAACAAAACCGCCCGGCACTGACCTTGCCGAAATGAAAGCGGGTAAGGGGACATACGGCGGGCAGTTCGTCCGCTACTCCGCGCTGCCGAACTGGTTTCTAACCGACTATCTGGAATTCCACTGGTTCACGCATGGCGAATGTCAGCGGGTGGTGCGCTTCGCTGAACTCGTCGGCAAAAGCAAAGTTAGAGCTTTGCCCAACGGCGAAAAGGAACTCGCCGACTTGTTGGAAAGTTACCTCCGCTGTCCCGCGTTGACCGTCGGCTCGGCCTCGCAACTGGCGGATAGCATGGCGGGCTACGCGCGTACGATGCAGCAGCAGATTGTCGTGGCGTTTGAAAAAGAAACGCCCGGCGGTTGGCTGCATCAATGGTTGAAGTCGTTTCAAGGAACGCTCGTGCCAGATTTGGATGAGGCGAAGTTTTCCGACATGTTCGCGCAGACTTTGGTCTATGGCTTGTTCGCTGCACGCGTGCATACGCCCGCCAAGGAAGAGTTCACGCGCAATTCCGCCGCGCACGCCATCCCCAAAACCAATCCGTTTCTCCAGCAGCTATTTTACGAAATCACCGGGCCGAAACTGCCGGGCATCATCGCATGGGTGCTGGAGGACATCGTCGCGCTACTGAACCATGCGGACATGGCGGCGGTGCTGAAAGATTTCGGCAAAGGCAAGGGCAAGGAAGACCCGGTCGTCCATTTTTACGAAACCTTCCTCGCGGCTTACGACCCGAAAATGCGTGAGGTGCGCGGCGTTTATTACACGCCCGAACCGGTCGTGCGCTACATCGTCCGCTCGGTGGATCATCTGCTGAAGGAAAAATTTGGGCGGACGAAAGGTCTGGCGGATGAGAACACTTTGATTCTCGACCCCGCGACTGGCACGGCGACGTTTCTATATTTTGTCGTCCAGCAGATTTACGAGAAGTTCGCGCGGCAGCGCGGCGCGTGGGACAGCTACGTTGAGCGGCACTTGCTCAACCGCGTGTTTGGTTTTGAACTGCTGATTGCGCCCTACGCCATCGCGCATTTGAAGTTGGGGATGCAACTGGCGGAACTCGGCTACAAGTTCCGCTCCGACCAACGCCTCGGCATTTTCCTGACGAATACCCTCGAAGAAGCGGCGAAGCGAAGCGA
>JAYUAV010000166.1:0-2141 GCA_043741175.1 Verrucomicrobiota bacterium | reverse complement strand
CGAAATGACTTTGCGGGAGTGATGGGCCGCCGAGCTTGGCGAGCAATTGTTCGCCGGAGAGTTTTGTGAAGTCCGGCACGTCGGCCAGTTTCACTTGCGAATGTTTCACGCGCCAGATGCGGCCCCGGGATTTGTCGCGGTCGGGATGGTTTCGCGGAACTTCGTTGTGCGAGATGATTTTGTTGTACCAATCCACAATGTAGAGGCAACCGTCCGGTCCGGTGCGCAACGCGACGGGTCGAAACCACCCGTCGCTTGATAACACAAAGTCCGGCAGCTTTTGGTAACGGAAGCGCGAGCCATCGGGCGTGACGCGGATCGCCTGAATTTTTCGCGTGATGGGATTGGCCAGATAAAAAATGTTCGCGTAAGCCTCCGGGAACGCCGTCGGATCAGACAACGCCAGACCGCTCAAGCCCGTGCCGCCCATTTTGAAATCCGGCGCAGTGCCAGGAAACTCCGGCGCGTAACTCTTGAACTGCGCGTCCGAGCAGCCGGGATAATTCGCGTACTCGTGGAACGGCATCATCGGATAGCCGAAGTCATTCGCCTCCTGAATCCACGCCTGACCGTTGCCGTCCAGCACGAGTCCCCAGATGTTGCACGGGCCTTGCGAGGTGATGTCGAAGTCCGAGCCGTCGGCGCGAAACTTCGCCATGCGCGTCTGATCGAACTGCTGCTCCTTGCCCGTCGTGGTTTTGACTTTGCCGTAATTGAACGCGCCCTGCGCCATCCAAAGCCAGTTGCCCGGCGCGCGGGTGAATTGATGCGGAAACAAATGCGAATCCTGCACGCCAAAGCCGCTGAGAATCACATCGCGTTTGTCCGCGCGACCATCGCCATCGGTGTCACTCAGAAAAACGATCTCCGTCCCGTGCTGCACATAGACGCCGTTCTTGTAAGGCAGGATGCCGAGCGGAATTGCCAGCCCGTCCGCGAACACGCGCGGCTTCGACGAGTAACCCGTCGGCGATTTCGGATCGCGATCGTACACCACCACCTTGTCCTTGGCTTTGCTCGCGTAAAGTTCCTTGGCGTAGGCGGGATTTTCGTTGCCGTCCACGGGATATTCGAGCGCGGTCATCGTCCAGAGATTGCCGTGCAAATCCCAATCCACCGCCACGAACTTGCCGATGCCTTCCGATTCCTCCGCGACCAGTTCGATTTCAAAACCGGGCGCGAGCGTGAAGCGTTTCTTTTCTTCGACAGCGGAAATCGGCAAAGCCGCGCTAGTGGTCTGCGCGGTGGCGCGATCATTGCCGGTGTTTTCCGCCAACTTCGGCGGTTCGGGTGCGCCGAGAAATCTCTTGCTGGCAGGCGTGACCGGCAGTTCTTCGATGAAAATGTTTCGCACCTGCACGAGTGCCTTGCCGCCGCCGTGAACTTGGATGCCGAACTTGCCCCAATCGGGAATCGCCGGGTCGTACTCGATGAAATCCGTGCCGATCACGCCGTTGAGCCATGTCGTGATGCGCGGGCCGTCGGCGCGGATGACGTAATCATTCCAACCTTGCACGTCCGGGTTGAGCGCGGGGCGCAGCGTCTTCATGTCCGAACCGGAGATGACTTTGTTGCGCCGCGACTCGTCGTAGATGCAGCCATACCAAGACGGCTCGCCGTAATCGCACTGATAGCCCGCCATCTCAGAATTGTTCGGCACGCGCTGCGAACGAATCTGGAATCCGGAGTTCAAAAAACCATTCGTGCCGACGAGCCGAATCTGGAAGCGCACGATGAAGTTCGTGTAGTCGCGCGTGCTGGCGAGGAAGTCATTGTGCTTCACCGTCTCGGTGAGCGAACCGCCGTTGATGACGCCATCCTGCACGCGCCACAGTTCCGAGCCTTCCCAACCCGCGAGCGTTTTGCCATCGAACATCGAAACGGTACTGGCCGGACGCGGCGGCGGTTCGGCGGCGACCGAATTAAACGCCGCCAAAACGACACAAGCTGCGCTGACCAAGGTTGTAATTGATTTCATTTTGCGATGGTTTCAAAAATCTGTGTGCCGTGTGGTAACAGCATTGCCTGCGTCATGGCAACCTGAACAAACCACCCGGACAAACCATCGGTAAAGCGTGGGCGAGCGTTTTCATCCATCTTGATGGAGGCGAGTCTAGCGGATGAGCCAAGGGACACCCAAT
>JAYUAV010000165.1:0-6205 GCA_043741175.1 Verrucomicrobiota bacterium | reverse complement strand
CCGGAACGAGCACCTATCGTTCACAAGTCACCACCGCCAACACGCCACATAGCGGGGCTTATCATACCACGATGGACAGCTCAACCAGCAGCAGCTATGCGCGCAACGAGTTGACGCTGGGACTGGACTTGTCCGGTAGGACGAGCGTGGTGCTGACATTCTGGGCAAGGAGTGTCGGCGATGAATCTCACGGCCCGCCCGCAAGTCCATTCGTGGGAGGCGCAGATTTCGACGGCGTGGCCATCAGTCAGGACGGCGTGAATTGGTACGAAGTTCAAGGACTGCGCGGCGTCTCTACGACCACTTACACGCAATTCACAGTGGATATTGACGCAGCGATCGCTGCGCGCGGGCTGACGTATAACTCCACGTTCCGGGTTCGATTCAATCAATACGATAATTTCCCCATCGGCAGCGGAGATGGCATTGTCATTGACGATATTTCAGTGACCGGAACGGTTTCAGGATCATTGCACCACTTTGAACTGACTCCGGTTGCCAAGCATCAATTGGTCAATTCGCCATTCCCGGTCACCGTCACCGCCATGGATGGAGGTAATCAGGTCATTTCAAATTTTGCCGGGCCGGTCCAATTGTGGGGAGTGATTTCCAACCTGCTCCCGAGTGCAAACATTCTGGGCAATCTCTCCTGGGAAGTTGGTGCCAACGGCGCGGCAACCGTCGGCTACTCATTCACACCTTCGACAAATCTCACAGTCACGCATTTCCGCCATTACTCAGCAGGCAAAGTTTCGGTCTGGACAGATGCCGGGGTGCTCTTAGCCAGCCAGTATGTCGTCGGTGTGGAAAGGAGCTGGCGCGAAACCGCGCTGGCTTCACCAATCATTCTCACCGCAGGCAACACCTATCGCATCGGCTTGTTCATCACGTTCGACACCTATTATTATTATCGGAACTTGCAAGGGCCTTACACGTTCGCCTACGGCACGATTAACCAAGTGTATTCGTATCCTGGCGATTCATTCCCCAACATCATTTACGGCAATGGCAACTGGCCATTTGTTGATTTGCGATACATTCCGGGGAACAGCAGCATCCCGGCGGTGCCGGGCACTTCGGGGAGTTTTGTGGACGGTTCGTGGACTGGTTCACTCATGCTGACGCAGACCGTTGCCAATGTCCGCCTTCACGCCGATGACGGGGCGAACCATGTTGGCGAAGGGAACCTCTTCACCGTGCTGGCCACCAATGATCTCGCTTTGGTAGCCGGCACCTCATCCAACTTGTTACCGCTTGGCAGCAACTTGGTGTACACCCTTCAAGTGGTGAATCCCGGACCGACCGCCGCTGGCGTCTTGCTCACGAATTTGCTCCCGACAAATGCAACGTTCGTTTCCTCCACGAATAGTCAGGGTAGTTCTACGCTTTATGGCAACACACTCGTTTCCACACTCGGCAGCATCGCCGCCGGAAGCAACGCCTTCGTCAGCATCACGATCACGCCGACCCTCGCCGGATTCTTCACGAATAGTGTCGTGGTCGTAAAAAACGGCGTTGATTCCAACCCCGCAAACAATTCAGCCGAACTCGTCACGCAAGTCGCCGCCGTGGGTATTCTTTCGGTCACTCCTTTCACCGGACTCAGCTCGACCGGAATCGTGGTGGGACCATTCACCCCATCCAATCAAGTCTATGTATTGAGCAATGCTGGCAGTGCCACATTGACTTGGAGTTCGTCTAAAATCGCAACGTGGATCACGCGTTCTCCAACGTCCGGGGCTCTCGCACCCGGCGGCACCGTCGCGGTTACGGTTTCCATCAACACGCTGGCAGGCTCACTCGCCTCGGGAAATTATTCGGACGCGGTGAACTTCACGAACGTAACGACCAGCTTCGGCAGCACCAACAGGTTGGTGAGCCTAGCGGTTCTCCCCAATAATCTGCCCGTGGCCCTCGCTCAAACCGTGCCTAGCGACGAGGATTTACCGGTGACAATCACGTTGCAAGGCAGCGATGCAGACGGCGATCCATTGACAGCGAGCATCACGTCACTGCCGTTGTTCGGGAGACTCTACCAAACCACGAACGGCACTACGCGGGGCGCGGCGATCACCGCAGTGCCAACCCTGGTAAGCAACACACTCCGGCAGGTCATCTACCAACCGAACACAAATCTGTTCGGCAATGCGGTGGATGCTTTTCTCTTCAGAGTCAGCGATGGTCGAGCCAACTCAGCCACTGCCTGGGTCACGATGGACATCGCCCCTGTGGATGATCCACCCTTCGCAACCCCTGACAAGGTGGCAACGCTGCCGGGAGTGACGACGCCTGCCTTCGACGTGCTAGCCAACGACTTTGACGTGGAGGGCGATTTCTTTTCGTTAACGTCCTACACCAATCCCAGATTCGGCTCGGTCAGTTTTCTGGGCGGCGGTTGGTTCACCTATACTCCCTCACCGACTTTGGTTAATGGCGTGGATGAATTCACTTACACCATCAGCGATGGGTTGGGGCATAGCTCAACGGGAACGGTATCCGTCTCCGTGGGTTATCTGGTGGCCGGGGACTGGACCACGCTGGGTAACGGCCCCGAACACACGGGCCATTATCGGTCGTCGCTGGGCACGAATCTCTTCTCGCCGTATTGGAGCAATACATTCGGCGGCAGTCTCAACCAAGTTGTCGTCGCCAAGGGCGTCGTGTATCTGACCACGTCACAATACGTCCTTGCGGCATTGGATGCACAAAGCGGTCAGACGATCTGGCAGAATGCTTTCCCATTCGGACATTCCATGAATCCGCCCACCCATGACAACGGGCGGATTTATTTCCAACGGATAAATCACGCCACCGACAGCCAGCTACGTTGCGTGGATGCCGCCAGCGGCAACGTAATCTGGACTTCGCCCCTCGGCGCACAGTGGGATTCTTACTGGGCACCGCTTGCAGTCGGAGACGGCGTGTGGATCGGCGGTGGTGACTACGATGGACTGTATGGTTTCGACACGAGCAGCGGCGTGCAACGATTCTATAATGCTTACAATGACTCGTATGACGTCTGGACTCCGACCTACTATCAGGGTGTGATCTGTTCGTGGGTAAATGGAGTTTTCAGAGCAACCAATCCCAACTCTGGTGCTTTGTTGTGGTCGTTGACTCTTCCGTGGAACTGGACCGGTTACACGATGAACACTGTTGCTGCGATCCATAACAATCGTGCACTAATCATCGCAAATTCTTACCTGCACTCAATTGATCTCATCGGCCAGTCTGTCGCGTGGACCACCACCAACACATTTAGAGGCACACCGGCCATCGCCAACGATGTCGTCTATTGCCTCGCCTCGGCTGGCTTTAATACCGAAGTGCGCGCTTACAATTTCGCGGACGGCTCGCCTCTTTCCACCTTTGTCATCACCAACGATTCAGGTGTGACTGGACAACCGCTCGTCACTGATGACGCACTGCTTGTCACATCGTCCACGGCGACGTACGTGTTCAGCCTGCAAACCCAACAGTTGCTCCAGACCATTCCCTTCGGCGGTGCTTTATCCGTGGCGGATGGCACTCTCTTCATCGCCAATGGTCAGACACTTCGGGCTTACTCGCTGGGGCCGGTGGTGACTCCCAATGATGTCGCTGTGAAAATTTCCGGCCTGCCCACCAACACCACGGTGCTGCAACCGCTCAATTACACCCTGACCATCACCAACTCCGGACCCGCCTCGGCCACGGGACTTTTCGTCACCAACATGCTGCCACTGAATGTCAACATCACGACCGTCACACCAAGTCTTGGAACGTGGAATGTGACAGTCGGGAAAATTGTTTGGAATCTCGGCACGCTTGCTGGCAATGCAACTGCCACATTGAACATCAGCCTCGTCCCGCAGGCCGCCGGAAATCTCTTCCAGACGGCACAACTGACTCGATCCGGCACGGACGCGAACTTGTTCAACAACACTGCCCAGGTTGGCACACCCGTCGTCACTCCCATCTTCATCAACGACGTGTCATTGACCGAAGGCAACGTCGGTACCAATTACGCCGTTTTCACGATGAGCCTCGGCGCGGCGTCCAGTCAGACCATCACCGTCAACTACGCCACGTCCAACACCACAGCACTGGCGGGTTCGGACTACATCACGCAATCAGGCACGGTGACTTTTGCGCCGGGTTCAACCAACCAAACCGTGAGCATTGCCATCAAAAGCGACACCGCGATCGAATCAAACGAAGTGTTCTTCGTGAACCTTTCAGCTCCGGCCAACGCCGTCGTCTCGGACAGTCAGGGAATGGGAACTATTCTCAACGATGACGGCCTGCCGGGTCAGATTCACCGTTTCGAGTGGAGCAACCTCAGCTCGCCGCAGTACCGCAATGAGCCAATCGTGGCTACCGTGACAGCGCGGGACATTTCAAACAACATCGTCACCACCTTTTCGGGATCCGTCGCGCTCCAGTTGGGCTTCGGCGGTTTGAATTTGGATTTTGAAAGTGCTGCTCTGTCACCGTGGACACCGCTGAACATCGGCAATCCTCCGGGGCCTTACGAACTCGTTCAATTTGATGTGCGCGGCAACGGCGTATTCTCGAAAGCCTTTCGCGTGGCGCCGGATTCCGGAGGACAGGACGGCATCACTCAAAATGTCTTCCTTCAAGCAGGCGTGAGCTACACGTTTGATCTGGACTTGGCAGTTGCCCACGAAGGCGCAGGCAACAACGCGGGCGTGGATTGGGGACGGCTGTCGGTGGGCGGCACAGCACTCGTCACCACAAACTTTGGCTCAATCAACGGCGGTGACATCCAGCGCAACCGCGTTCGGGGAGTTTATACGCCGGTCACCAGTGGCAACCAGGCTGTGACCATTTCCTTCAACCGTTCCTACACACAGATCGCAATCTGGGCGTATGCAGATAATTTAACCGTCACCCTGCCCACCTCGCCCACGAACTACCTGCCCCAGAACATCACTCTCACAAACGGTCTTTGGAGTGGTGGCATCACACCGATTCACGCCGCGCCAAACTTGTCCTTGCTCGCCGACGACGGCAATGGGCATGTCGGACGGAGTGCTGCGTTCGCCGTACTCACCAATCATGTGCCCGTCGCCAATGCCCAGTCTGTATTGGCAACAGAAGACACGCCGAAAGCCATCACGTTGACCAGCTCAGATCCCGACAACGATCCCCTGACTTTCTCCGTGCCAGTGCCGCCGACCAACGGCGTTCTCAGCGGCTCGGCACCAAATGTCCTCTACCAGCCGAACACCAACTACTTCGGCACGGACAATTTCACATTCCGTGTGAACGACGGTAACGGAAATCTCGTGGATGCGTTGGTGAGCATCACCGTCGCGCAAGTGACCGATGTTGGTTACTCGCGACTTACCATGCAGATGTTAGCAGGTGGCCAAAGGCAGTTGAGCCTTCTCGCCGAGCCATACGAGCGCTACGGGATTCAAGCCTCCACCGACCTCGTTCACTGGGTGACGGTCACCAATCTGATCCTCACCAACGGACCCCTGCCCTTTGTAGATCCGAATGCGCCGATCTTCAACCAACGCTTCTATCGAGCAGCTTGGCTGTTCACTCCGCCTCAACTCAACTCACCGCGCTGGAACTCGAATCATTCCTTTGAACTGCGTTTCACCGCTGACATCGGACGAAACTATCTGGTGCTTGCCTCAACGAACTTGAACAACTGGATCACACTCACAAATCTTACCGCCACAGAATCGAACGTTCTCTTCACGGACCCCGCCGCTTTCAGCCATCCGCGACGTTTTTACAATGTTCGTTTTGCACCTTAGCCAGCGACAACGAATGCCATTTACCAGAGTTGACTGACTGTCAATTCCTGCCATACCCGCATGTGCAATGTCTGACGCTCACGTTAGGAATGAAAGCTGAATTGACCTTCGTGCCGCTGCGGGCTTAACTCATGGTATGAATCGCTTCACACTCGTCGTCTTATTGGTCGCCGGAATCCTCTGCGGTTGCGCGACCGGCAAAAGCCCCACGCAATCAAAGCCCGCCGGTAAAAAATCGGCGCGGCTTGAACAACCGCCGATCCAACCCGGCGCAACGACCGATTCCACCAAAGTTTCCGAGAAGCCCAAGGCCAGCGAGCCAAAGCCTAACCCGCTGGTGACGCCGGATAATTCGCTCGGCGGAAAAGTCGCGACGTTCAACAGCGCGGGACGATTCGTCGTCTTGGATTTTCCCGGCGGCAAAATGCCTG
>JAYUAV010000164.1:0-2518 GCA_043741175.1 Verrucomicrobiota bacterium | reverse complement strand
ATTGGAAGCGAAAGGCTTTGGCAAATCTCCATCGTGACGGCGCGCGTGACCCCGGCGAGAAGTCCATCGGTCAACGGCGGTGTGCAAACGGTTTTGCCTTCGATCCAAAACAGATTGCTGCTCGCGCCTTCAACAACGTGGCCATCGGTGTTGAGCAATAAAGCCTCGTCTGCGCCTGCGGCATCGGCTTCCGCGCGGGCGAGGACTTGCGCGAGTTTGTTGGCGGTCTTGAATTGTGCGAGCGCATCGCCAGCCGGAAGTCGCAGGCTGGCGGTGACGAGTTTCCAGCGGGCCGGATCGGAGTTCGGCGATTCGGGCGCGGGATGGAGCGACATCACGAGCGTGGGTTTGTGTGCGCCTTTGGGCGAGTAACCGCGCGGGCCGACGCCGCGTGAAACCGTGAGCCGCATCAACGCATCAGGCATCTTGTTCTGCGCGATGAGTTCAGCAGCGAACTTCTCCAGTGATTTGCAGCCGAACGGAATTTTGATCCCAAGAAAGTCTCCGCCTTTGCGCAATCGCTCCATGTGATCCCACCAGCGGAACGGTTTGCCGTTGATCACGCGCATCGTCTCGAACAACCCATCGCCATAAAGGAACGCGCGATCAAAGACCGAGACGGTCGCTTGTTCTTCGGGCACGAACTTGCCGTTGAGGAAAACAATCACGCGTAGTTTTTAACGCAAAGTCGCCAAGAGGCAAAGACGCAAAGATGAAGAAGCTCCAAGCTTCAAGCTCCAATCTCGAACCATGCACAACCGCGCTCACTCTGCTTTAATGTTTGGTTCTTGGAATTTCTCTGGAGGTTGGATGTTGGAGCTTGGATGTTTCAATTCCAGCGCGGCAAAAAATCCCCGCGCCTTGGCGAGTGTCTCTTCGTATTCCGCTTCAGGAATCGAATCAGCCACGATGCCAGCGCCGACGTTGAAATACACGGTGTCGCCTTTGTGGATGGCGGTGCGGATGCTGATGCTCAACTGGCTTTCGCGATTGAATCCGAGATAACCGTGGCAGCCGCAATACGGCCCGCGCGCAATGGGTTCAAGTTCATCAATGATCTCCATGGCGCGAAACTTTGGCGCGCCGGTGATGCTGCCGCCGGGGAACGTGGACGCGAGCGCAGCGAAATGTGTAACATCATTTCGCAACCGGCCTTCAACGGTGGAGACGAGATGTTGCACTTGCGCAAAACGTTCGAGCTTCGCCAACTCCGGCACTTGCACCGAACCAAATTCGCAGACGCGTCCGAGATCGTTGCGAAGCAGATCGGTGATCATCACAAGCTCGGCGAGTTCCTTGGCACTGGTCTGGAGTTCGTAGGCGAGCTGGGCGTCGCGCGTGGCATCAGTGGAACGCGGGCGTGTGCCTTTGATGGGGCGCGTGGTGATATGCGAGCCGCTGAGTCGGAGAAATTGTTCCGGCGACGAGGACGCGATTTGAAAATCTCCGCAGTCGAGAAACGCGGCGAATGGCGCGGGTGAAACGGCGAGCAGCCGTTGAAACAGCTCCCAACCAGAATAGTTCGTCTGTGCAGCAAGGCGCTGGGAGAGGTTGACTTGATAGATGTCGCCAGCGCGAATGTAGCGTTGAGCGCGTTCGACGGCGGAGAGGAAGGCGGCGCGCGAAAGATTTGACGATGGGTAGGGCGCGTCACTCCGTGCGCGCCGTTCGGCGGGCAGAGGACTGCCCGCCCTACCTTCGACACCCGACGTTAGATGTGTTCGCCAAAAATCGCTCTGCTCACGCGCACAATCTTCCGTTCGCGCGCCGTCCGCACCCAAACCGGTGGCGACGATGCAAACTTTACCAAGGCGATGATCGAACACCACGAGACTGTCGTAGAAACCGACGTGACAATCGGGCAGTTCAAGATCATTGACGGCGCGGCGCGGGAGTTTGGGTTCGGTAAAATTTTTCAGGTCGTAGCCCCAGTAGCCGAAGCAGCCGCCGAGCGGAAACGGAAGATCAATCTCATCGAGCAGTTCGTAACGCGACATGAGCGCGTCGAGCAGATGCCAAGGGTTACCGAATTGTGTTTGGGACGTGGTGCGTGGTGCGTGGTGCGTAACTTCGCATTGCGAGCCGGCGGAGCGGAAGGTGAGAAAGGGATTTGCCGCCACCAAAGAGTAACGCGCCTGAACAGAATCAAACCCCGCACTCCGAAGCAGCACGAGTCCACTCGCGCCAGAATCCGTCAGCCGCGTGGCGAGGGATTCTGGCGTGTGCGCCGTGGTGATTTCGTGGATGAGCGGTCTCATTCGGAAACTTCAGGGTAGAACGAGCAATGCTTCGACCGGGTCTAGGTCAAACGTGTGAATCACAACAGAATACTTTCTCAGTGTTTCTCCGATAACCTGTGTCGTGCAATTCCCCAGCCTGAGTTGGATGACCTTTGGCGGTTGCCCGCGTAACAAGGCCAGATGTTCAAAGTCAGAATCTTTCGTCGCGATCACAAATCCGTTTGCTTTGGCAAAATCCCACACCAAAAAATCCGCAGTCTGAGCGAGGCCACAACCAC
>JAYUAV010000163.1:0-3806 GCA_043741175.1 Verrucomicrobiota bacterium | reverse complement strand
GCGCAGCGGTTTTTCCGGGAACAACTCCTTGAACAAATCCATGCTCGCGACAACGAGGGCGAGATATTTTTCCTGTGTGAAACCGCGCGCCAACCATTGTGCGTCCAGAATGCCGTGAACGTCGTCGTCCAAAATCACTTCCTCCCAACGCCCGAAACCGCCGACGGAGATCGTGCCCACACCCGGATGTTTCGCATAACGCGCGGCGAAAGCGCGGATGAAGCGTGCCCACTTCTCGCGGAACACGGGGTTGAAATAATCCGGGAAGCAGGTAACGCGATCACTCCAGCGACTCCACGCGAGATCGTCGAGCAACACCCGGCCGTCGCCGACAAGTCCGATTTCGAGCGCGCAATTCGTCCGCCACACAAACGCCGGATACGACCAGAAGTGCGTGCCGCTGTCGCCCGTGCGAAGTTTGAGGCGGCTGATGTCCAACACCTCGAATGGAGGGGATTTTGAAACCAGTTGCAACCGAAGCGTGGCGGGAGTGAGAGCCTTGTAGCGGAAGCTCGCGCTGAAACCCTGACCTTCGCGGATGGTGAACTGCGGCGGATGATTGATCACGGCACGAGCGAAACCCGGAGACGCATTTGAGACCATGAGTGACGCTGCGCCAGTAAGAACCGAACCCGCTTTCCGCACCAGTCGTGTGCCATCGAGCAGTTCCCAGTCTTTCACGGGCGATTCAAAATCCGTGCGGTGAAATCGCGGCTGCGACTGGAGGGGAAGGACATTGACGTTGTCGAGTGCGAGTTGGCCGTCGCCGTTGAAACCCCAAACCAACTGCACATCGTCCGCTCGCGGCATGGCCACTGTGAACGACCGGCTGCACCGCTCTCCCGCCGGGACGTTGAACGCAAAACGATTTGTCACACTTGCGTCCTGACTGATGACCGCAACCCAGCCGGTCACGCCAGTGATCGAGAGACAATCAAACTGCACCGAGTGATCCGCGCCGGGAATAAAAACGCCGGGCGCCACCAGCGAGAGCAATACGCGCGACGTTCCGACTTGCGACTTGGAGACAAGCGACCACCGCCCGCTGATGACGGACGAAGCCTCATCATTGCGCGTCGCGTCCGGGCCGGGTTCATAATCGCCGTTGTTGACCTCGAAGTCGCACCACTGACCGCGCCCGATGCGACGGATGTGATAGCGATCAAAGAGCCATGCCGGCGAGATGTTGGGAGCGTTGTGCGCCGTGCCGAGGCGAAGGTCGAGGCGTTTGCCCTTGGATTGCCAGCGCGCGATTTCCTGGTCCACGCGCGACCAGTCAAAGACTCCCTCATGCGGCTCAAGGTCGGCCCACCAGAAAATCGCTTCACCACCAACTACCAATGGATCGGCCACGTCCGACAATCGCGCGTCACCAGGCTTTGGCTCGTAAAAATGAATGACGCCGGATGTTGCAGGCGCAGCAGATGGAAGGTCAGTAACGGCAGACATCCCAACCACCAATCGGCACGCGATCAGTCCAATCAGGATTTTGAAAGCTTTGAATAGTTGAATGCGAATCATCGGATAATTGCAGCACGGTCTATGGACTTTTCACACACAGGAGGCTTTCTGCTGGGCGCGACTGATGGATTGCGGATGGCGTCGGTGCATCATTAGAGCGTTTCCATTGGACATGTGGCGTCCTTTCTCGCGAAAACTCCGGTAAATACAGCGTCTTATCCACGGCATATCGCTACATCATTTTCGATATTGCTCTAATTCTGCCATTCCTGCGGACAATAGGAACTCCATTGGTTGATTGAGGGCAAGCCCGGTGTACTAGAATACCCACTCCCACCAATGTAAGATTTCCCATCTACCCGAAAAATGGATTCCATCCCTGAAATCATGGAGAATCTTCCGGCTGTTGGCGTATCGCTCACGGCCACACCCGCGCGCACGGTCTGGTAATCGGGACCGTCTTGATGCAGCCACATGACGAACTTCTTCGTCTTGGCGTTGTAAATCACCTTGGCACGCTCAATGACATTTTCGCAGGCGAGGTCGTGGTCGGGATTCTCCGCCAACGTCGGCAATGCGACGCCTTCGTTCTTCCAGTCGTAAAGGTCGTGGATCAATAGCAGGAGACGCCGCCCGCGATTACGCGCGTGCCGTCACGAGATTTGTTCACCTTCGCAAGATACGTCCGGCCTTCCTTGAATTCGCCATACCAGAAATAAAACCCGGCGTGAAACAGCATACCGCCGCCGTGGGCGTTGATGGCTTTGCCGTCCGTGTCGCGCCAGATTTGGCCGGACAAATACGCCGGAGCATTGGAACTGCCGGAAGGTTCTGCGCGCAAAAGCAGAGGTGCAGTGACGAGCCAGTTAAAAGCACTGCGCGACCGCACCGCAGCCGGGTTTGGATTCTATTCCGGTGAGGGTGTCATGCGAATGGCCTCAAGCGGCGCGGCGAAATCTCTGCCAACTCGGTCTGGATACGTTCTTCGCCGAATATCTCTCTGCTTCGCGCAAGGGCACGCGCTGGGATCGCATCCTCCGGGTAATCGTCACGCAACGGCTGCTCGCGCCAGACGGTCTGCAATCCCCCGCCAATCAGACTGATTGGGCAATGCCTCCACAACGATGACTTCCGCTCCCGCCTCATCGCAACGATGCAGCTCGGCGTAAATCGCGCGCGCAAACGCCGCCGCATCGCGCGGGATCACACTCACACCGGCGAAGCCGTCGGCAGACGGGATGTGCGTGTGTGCGATGATGTGAGTGCGTGATGGGTGGTGCGTGGTGCGTGACTTCAATTCCTCGTCGCTCTTCCATTCGAGCATCAGCAGTTTCGCTTTCGGCGAATAATGTTTCCGCAACATACCAGGGCTGCGGAGCGTTTTGGATTCGCCTCCCGCGCTCTCGTTCAAAACTCCTTCTCCGATAGCTGCGGCGAGCGATTCCGCGTGAATCATCCCCGGTCTGAGCACGCGTGGTTGCTGCGTTGAGAGATCAATCACCGTGCTTTCAATGCCGACATTCGACGCACCTCCATCCGCGATGAGCAGAAGTTTTCCGTCGAGTTGTTTGCTGACGTGCGCCGCGCTGGTGGGCGAAATGGCGTTGGAAAGATTTGCGCTCGGTGCCGCCAGAGGGAAACTACACGCGCGGATCACGGCTTGAATGAACGGATGCGCCGGCCAACGCACGCCCACCGTCTCGCCGCCAGCGGTGACGATGTCTGGAATATTTTTCGCGCGCGGCAACACCATCGTCAGCGGCCCCGGCCAAAAACTATTCGCCAGATTCTCGGCACTCGTCGGCCACGTCGCGACGCAGCGTTTCGCCATCGGCAGATCAGCGATATGAACGATGATGGGGTTGTGCGAGGGACGACCTTTGATGGAATAAATCTTTGCGACGGCTTCAGCATTGAGCGCATTTGCCGCGAGGCCATAAACAGTTTCCGTGGGCAACGCCACCACCTCGCCCGCCGTGAGCAGTTCAACGGCGCGATGAACTGCGATTGAAAACAACTCCGGCGTGTGAGTGGAAAGAATCTCGGTGTTCACTCACGGGGCCTTGTCGCGCGATGTGAAATCTGCGGTTGACGGGCTTGCATGTGGCCAACCACCCCCGCCGCGAGAGCCAGAGCCACAAGGAGCGTGCCGAGAAAAGTTGCAGGCGCAGGTTTCATCAATATGGCGGGATTGTTCGTGAACTTCGTGGCTTTGACAATCGCGGATGTGACATCTGGATGCGACCGGGCGCATCTTGACACTGCCCCCGACACCAATCCTACTCGGAGCGCGGCGTTTACGCCGCTTCACCGTCCGGAAGCACGCAGGCCAAGCATTTCATCCA
>JAYUAV010000162.1:0-10619 GCA_043741175.1 Verrucomicrobiota bacterium | reverse complement strand
GGGTTCTGCATCAGCGAAGAAACCGTGGTGGAAGTTGTGGTAGGATTCAGCGTATGAAAATTCGCCTGTTCTCAAATCATACGGTTGATGTCGCGGAGGCATCCCGTGACTTGCGCCGCTTTGTCCTGCGCTTGCAAACCATTCACCTGTGAGTTACACCTGAACCATGAAACTTTCCGTAACACTGGATCGCGACGAGGATGGAATCTGGGTGGCCGAGTGCCCGTCTATTCCCGGTTGCGTCAGCCAGGGCAAGACAAAGCCGGAGGCGGTAAAAAACATCAAGAAAGCCATCGCGCTCTGCCTCGAAGTCCGCGCCGAACGCGGCCTGCCGCTCACCATTGAAACCCGCCAAGTAGAAGTTGCTGTCTGATGCCTGCACTCCCGGTATTGAGTGGTCGCAAAGTTGTCCGCGTGTTTGAGAAACTCGGCTGGCAGATTGTCCGTCAGCGCGGCAGCCACATCATCATGGTCAAAGAAGGTGAAATCGCAACGCTCTCAGTTCCCGATCACAAGGAGATTGCCAAAGGCACGCTTCGCAGTTTGATTCGCACGGCAGGAATCACCGTGGATGAATTTGTTTCCGAACTGTGATTTTTCGCGAATGAAAATCCGCCTGTTCATCAAACCCTATTGTGGCTGGTGTCACAAGGCGACGGCTTGGCTCGACGCGCGCGGCATCAAGTATGAAACACTCGACGTGATCGCTGATGCCGAGGCGTTCGCTGAGATGCGGGAACTTTCCGGCCAGACCCTCGCACCTGTGATTGATGTGGATGGGGAAGTTCTGGCAGACTTCGGCCCCGGTGAACTCGAAAAGTTCTGGGAAAAATTGAAGCACAAATGACGACCGCCGATTTCAAACCGCGTCCGCGCCTGCCGGAATGGTTGCGGATCAAGCTGCCCACGTCCGACACGTTTTCGCGTACGCGGTCGTTGCTCGACGAGTTGAAGCTGCACACGGTTTGCGAGAGCGCCAAGTGCCCTAACCATTGGGAATGTTGGAGCAAAGGCACGGCTACGTTCATGATCGCCGGGGATCGTTGCACGCGGGCGTGTGGGTTTTGCGCGGTCAGCACGGCCAAGCCGTTGCCGCTGGAGGTCGACGAGCCGATGCGTGTGGCCGAGGCGACGCGGCGCATGGCGTTGAAGCATGTGGTCATCACTGCTGTGGCGCGCGATGACATGGGCGACGGCGGCGCGGATCATTTTCGCCAGACCATCGAGGCAGTGCGTCAGTTGAATCCCGGCATCGTCATGGAAGTGTTGACGCCGGACTTTTTGGATAACGATGCAGCGATTGATTGCGTGTTGTCAGCCAAGCCGCACATCTTCAATCACAATCTCGAAACCGTGCGGCGACTCACGCCGTCGGTACGGCATCGCGCCACATATGACCGTTCGTTGCGTGTGCTGGGCAAGGTGAAATCAAAGCTCGGCGCGGGCATCTACACGAAGTCAGGATTAATGCTCGGTCTCGGCGAGCAGGAGGATGAAGTGTTGGTCGCGATGGAAGATTTGCGCGCGTCCAACTGCGACATCTTGACGTTGGGGCAGTATTTGCAACCGACGTTGAAGCATCTGCCGGTGGTGGAATACGTGACGCCGGAGAAGTTCGATGAACTTGGAGAGCGCGCCCGTGCGATGGGTTTTGTGCATGTGGCGAGTGGTCCGATGGTGCGCAGCTCGTATCACGCGGACGAATTCACGCTGCCGTCAGTGCGGAGGTAGTCCGCCGCTTTTCTGTTTGATGAGCAGCCAGACCATCGCCACGCCGAAAGCAATTGCCACGAGTGTGATGAGAGTGATGACGATAGTTTTCAACATTCTCGTCTTGGATAAAACATCTGCGCTGCGTTGCTTCTCCGTTTCCACGAACAACGCGAATTCCTTGTCCAGCGATGCGAGTGCTTCTTCGTCCTTCAATTTCAATGTGAGCCAGCCGGAAGCGAAACGATCCCAACTTGTCGGCATATTGGCGAAATCATCTTCCTTGGCCGGAACAAATCCATTGCGCGACCAGAAGGGCGAGTTCTCAACTGTCCACAGTCGCGCGAGGCCGTGATTGGAGGCGAGAGTTTGGATGCGTTGCCAGAGCGCAGGGCGGGCGTAATCGGCGAGGCCGAAGTCACCAAACGCTTCGCTGTGGACGCGCGCGTGCTTTGCCACCATCTGAAATCCAACCCCACCGATGACTTGGCCGGTGTCGTCCGTGACGACCTGAAATTCTGTGAGTTGTTTTTCTAGGTCGCCCACGGAGAAGTTCATGGAAGCCCACAATTTTTTGAGGGTGGGCAAGTCATCGAGAGTGGCGCGGCGCGCTTGAAATTTCATCGAACTCATGGGCGTAGAGTAAAAGTCCGTAGGCTGGATTCAATGTTCAAATTGAGTATGTGAGGCCAACTGCCAGAGAAGATCAATTAGTTGTCCCGCGAGTTTTTGAACACGCTTTTAGCCGAACAAATGCGGTTGAGAAACTGCGGGAGAAACGCAGAGTGAAACGGGGCACAGATAACACACCGTTCGGTGATCGCATCCTAAAAAGTAATTCTCTGTGCCTCTCCGCGTTCTCAGCGTCTCTGCTTTTGTTCCGGCCCAATTCAACTGCATGGTTCCTGCTTAGACTTAACACGGATTCGGAACACGCTTCCCTTCACTCCGCCATTCCGCTAGTTCTTCACGCAGGCAAAGCCAGCCTTGTTTCCATGCTCAAAGTAAAAGACACGCTACGGGCGACGGTGCATCTCACATTCGATGGTCGTGTGATCAAATCGTATCACGGCCCGAATGCGCTGGAGCGATTCACTAACGAAGTGCGCGTGTTGCGGCATCTCGAATCGCGGGATTGTCCGTTCGTGCCTCGCTTGCTGGATGCGGACACGGAGAAGGTTCGCATCATCACTTCCAATTGCGGCAGTCGCGTGGAGCATCTGGATGACGCGCGCATCAAGGAGTTGTTTGGCGAGTTGGAAAAGTTCGGCGTGCGCCATGACGATCCCGACATCCGCAACGTGACGTATCGCCAGAAGGACGGACGGTTCTGCCTGATTGATTTTGAATTCGCCACAATCCTTCCCGACGCACCGATGAAACCACGTAAAGAAATTTCCAACACACTTACCTGGTCCGGCCTTTCCGACATTGGCAAGGTTCGCAAGAACAACGAGGACTCGTTCCTCGGCCTGCGCTTTGACGCGCATGAAGTCCATCGCCTCGGCAAGCACGGCGATGCGACAACTGCGGAGGCGGATTATGCGTTCGCAGTATGTGATGGCATGGGCGGGGCGAAGGCCGGTGAATTCGCCAGCAACATCGCCGTGGAAAAAATCACCACGCTGCTGCCTAAGTCGTTTCGCAAAACATCCAGCGGTGAAGACCACGCGGTGGCGGAAGTCTTGACGAAGTTGTTCCGGGAGATTCACCGGCAACTGGTCTATCTCGGCAGTTCCTACGACGAATGTCACGGCATGGAGACAACGATGAGCCTGTGCTGGTTCACTCCGGGGCGCGTGTTCTTTGGTCATGTGGGCGACAGTCGCATCTATCATTTGCCAGCGGGTGCGGGCGAAATCCAACAACTCACGCAGGACGACACGCATGTGGGCTGGCTGTTGCGAAATGGACAGATCAGCGAGCGCGAGGCGCGGACTCATCCGCGTCGTAACGTGCTGCAAAAATCTCTCGGTGGCGGAAATCAGTTTGTGGATCCGCAGGTCGGCGCAGTGGAATGCGGCAGCGGCGATGTGTTCCTGCTTTGCACGGATGGCTTGACGGAGGGACTTTTCAACGGGCATCTCGCGGAGCTTCTCCGAGTCGAGGATGCCAACACCGCGAAGACGCTCGTGGAAACGGCGGTGAAGAATGATGGTCGCGATAATACGACGGCGTTGGTGGTGCGGGTGAAGTAAGCGGAAAGATATGTCAACGCGTGCGCCGTCTGTGCTTTTTGTGGCGGTGACGCTTGCACCAACTTTTCAAATCACTTCTTCCACTGCCCGTATTTTTTTAATGCCTGTTGCGGCGCGTCGGTGAACCACGCGTAGCCATCGCGACGTTCACGGGATATTTCCTCCACGGTATCGTGAATGGATTTGTCGCGTTCACCGAAGAGGGGACGGTTGCTGCCGATCTCGTAATAACGCGCCCAGAGCGGATCGCTGCCCGGCGCGTCCACGAGATGTCTCCCGTCGTTGGCGTCCGTGCGGCGATAGGCTTTAGCCCGGATGGCTGTGGTTTGAAACCAAGTCGCAGCGGAGTGAATGGCGGCGGCGATGTTGGTGTCAGCGTTCGTGTCAGTTTGTGGAAGCCGCATGAGAAAGAGCGTCACGCCCGCACTCTCGCCGGAACTGAGTGACGCCATCTCGTAGTTGCGGGCGGAGGCGGGTTCGAGGGTGAGCGCGTCGTATTGTTGACACCAGGCCGTGCGCTTGTTGTCGGCGATGACTTGAGTGGCGAGAATGCAGTGGAGTCCGCGTTGCAACGCGTTGGCAGATTTCTGTCGAATGGCTTGTGGCACGAAGTCGAATTCGCCGTGCGCTCCTGACACATCGAGCAGGAGATCAAGAATCCCCGTCATCGCTCCGTCGTTGAACGTGACACAATCATGGTAGCCGCCCTGCAACGGCCAGACTTGCGGCCAACCGCCGTTGGGGAATTGCGCGGCAAAGATGTAATCGAGTCCGCGAAGAAACGATTTTTGATACGCAGCGGAATCATTGGTGGCAGATGTGCTGATGACCTTCGCGAGAAAACGGAGTTGGGTCATTGTCGCTCCGTTATCAAACGTGCCCACGTAATTCCAGTTGGGATCATGCGGGAGATCGAGATCGGTCGGCGAGGCAAAGCGCGAGGCGTTAGCGTGCGCGAATAATTCGCCACCCGCGCGCCGATGTTGTGTCATGTCGAGATTTTTGCTCCACCCACCGGCGGGTGTCTGGAATGAAACGATGATTTGCGCGATGCGTCGGGCTTCGTCGGTTGAATACCAAGCGGCAGGATTGTCCAGAGCGATGCCGCGAGTGCCGCGACCCGGCGGCGGCGACGTGACATTGGTGAATCCAGCGTGGCGCAATTCATCACGGATGAAAACGCGATCTGTGCGGAATTGATTCGTGGAGCGCGAGAGGTAGTCGCTCCAGCCCGGGCGATCTTGGCGGGGCAGGGAATCCATGCGCGCTTGAGAGAGAGGTTTTGTGGGGACGTTGGTTCCGACGATGGCCGCCGAGGATGACGAGATAAAAAACAGGAGCAGTGCGATTCGATAAAGCAGTTGATTGGCGAAAGTCATGATGGTTTTGACGAGAGGTTGGGGCTTTGATTCGAGATCATCTGGCGATCTCACCGAAAATGTTATCCGGCAAAAGCAGTTGGCAACGTTTTTTGTATGATGCGTTCATAACGACGGGATACGAACTATATCGGTCTGGAACTGTCTGAAAATATTATTATGCTGCCATAATTGGAGGTGTGGACGGAGGCAAGCAGTGGAAGGGGATCAAACGCACGGATGATTCTCTCATCTCACTCCGCATTCACCGCCGATTGAGTCGTGCGGAATCGCTGAGGATTTCCGCGAAGACTTGTTTGTCGGCATAGCTCTGCGATCAGGCGTGCAAAGTGGCGTCGTATCTCCACAAAACTATCCGTTCGGATAGCTAGTCACCGGCGAAAATTGAGACAAGCCTCATTCGCTATTTGAAATCCCGGCAGATACTGTGACCCTGTTTCCAATGAATGTTTCATCTTTGATTGTTGCTGGCCTCTTGTGTGCCTTGACCTGCGTGGCTCAAACCAACACGGCTTGGTCTCTTGTCTGGGCGGATGAATTCGCGCAGGCGGATGGCTCGTCG
Source organism: Verrucomicrobiota bacterium (assembly GCA_043741175.1). GTDB lineage: Bacteria > Verrucomicrobiota > Verrucomicrobiia > Limisphaerales > JADLHS01 > JADLHS01. The sequence continues at coordinate 4,770 of JAYUAV010000162.1, read as the reverse complement.
CCGGATTCAACCAAGTGGGCTTATGACATCGGCACGGGCAGCGGCGGTTGGGGGAACAACGAGCTTGAGTATTATACCTCGCGCACGAACAACGTCCGCATCGAGAACGGACAACTCGTGATCGAAGCGAAACAGGAGAAATATCTTGGCCGCAGCTACACCTCGGCGCGACTCAAGACGCAGGGGATAGTGTCGTGGAGGTATGGTCGCATTGAGGCTCGCATCAAGATTTCGCGCGGTCAGGGAATCTGGCCAGCGTTCTGGATGCTGGGTACGAACTACACTTCCGCAGGTTGGCCGACTTGTGGCGAGATTGACATCATGGAGAACATCGGCAACGAGACGAACATCGTTCACGGCACGGTTCACGGGCCGGGTTATTCGGGAGGCAGCGCGGTCGGCGGGCCGTATTCGCTGCCCGGTAATACAAACTTCGCAGACGCGTTTCACATTTACGCCGTGGAGTGGACGACGAATCAGATCAAGTGGTTTGTGGATGGCGTGCAATATTTCTCCGTCAACCCTGCAGTTCTGCCGGGCGGTGCGACGTGGGTATTCACACAGCCGCAATTTTTGCTGCTCAACTTGGCTGTCGGGGGATACTGGCCGGGCAATCCGAATGTTACGACGGTTTTTCCACAGCGCATGACGGTGGATTACGTCAGGGTGTATGCACTGACTACTACTCTTCCTGCGTCCAGCCACAATTTGCGGGAAAGTTCGGATTGCGAATCGGGTTGGCGGGGCAGCCTCGCCGGTGACGGCGGGGTGCTGCGGACGGGGTCGGTTGATCTGCTGGCGTCCTCGCGATTTCATCGCGTGATGCGGTTGTGTGATTGACAATGCGTGTGAACAAGCGCACATGAAGTCGAAACCTGATGTGAGAAACGCTGAGGCGCAGAGAATCGCAGAGTAGAATATGGGGCACAATCAACACGCCATGCAGTTACGAAAACTACAAGAGAACGTCCCCGCTCACCTGCTTCCTGATGGAGCAATTCATTGCTCACGCGCGAGGGTTTTTTTGAATCATATCCGCCTTCGCCTTCAATCGGCGGGAACTTTCATTACCCTCCTGATCGTTCTGCTGTCCGTGTCAGCCAAGGGGCAAAGCACGAACGATGAGTTGCGGACGGCGGCGGCGGTTCGGAGTTTGACGGTGGAGGAAGCACAGCAGAAACGTCAGGCGCGGTTGCGCGGCGTGGTGACATTCTTCGAGGAGACGCTTTTCTCGCGGTTCATCCAGGACGAGACAGCGGGAGTTTATCTGTTTGATTCCGCGCTGCCGTTGCATTTGCTTCCGGGCCAACTTGTCGAGGTCATTGGCACAACGAGTCCGGGTGAGTATGCGCCCATCGTCGTGCCGAAAGAAATCAACATCCTTGGCGAATCGCCGTTGCCGAAGCCGAAGTTGGCGACCTACGAACAAATCGCCAGCGGCAAGGAGGACAGTCAGTTCGTGGAGATCGCGGGCATTGTCCGCTCGGTGGAGTTTGATGAAACGTCGCAGCATCATCTGATTCAAATCGCGACGGGCGGCGGGCGGCTTTCAGTTTACGCGCGGCAACTTCCCGTGAAGAGCAAAGATGAACTGCCAGACAGCACGGTACGCGTGCGCGGAGTCTGTTCGACGCAGTTTAATCATCAACGGCAGTTGTTCGCCATCCGACTGATGGTGCCGAGGCCGGAAGATTTGGTGGTGGAACAGCCCGCACCGAGTGATGGATTCGCCGTGCCGTCGAGAGCCATCGGGAGTTTGTTGCAGTTCGCGCCGCAGGAAGCGTACGGGCATCGCGTGAAAGTGGCGGGCACAGTTGTCTATCACGAGGCGGGTCAGGCCGTGTTTCTGCAAGAGGGCGAACAGGCCGTGGAAATTCAGACAAAAGGAAAGGAGATGTTCGCGCTGGGCGACCGCGTGGAGGCACTCGGGTTTGTCGGTCAGGGCGAATACACGCCGGTGTTGCAAGACGCGGTCATCCGCAAAAACTCATCCGGGACGCCGCCTGAACCATTGGCCGTGACGCCGGATGAAGCGTTGAAGGGAAGGTACGACTGCCGGTTGATTCAGTTGTCCGCGAGGTTAGTGGATCGCGCGTTGCACGGGACGGAGCGGTATCTGATTTTGCAGGCGGGCGATTTTATTTTTCAGGCGCACATCAAACAGCAGAGCGGACGGGATGAATTCGCCGGACTAGAAAACGGCAGCCGGGTTTCTGTGACGGGCATCTGCCGGATTGAACCGGGCGACTGGCAGGCGGGAGAGGATTGGCGCGCGAAATCATTTCGTGTGCAGTTGCGCTCGGTGTCGGACGTGACGTTGATCCAGTCGCCGCCGTGGTGGACGCTGAAAAAAGTCTTATGGATCGCGGGCGCGTTGGGGTTTGTGGCTCTGGCGGCGTTCAGTTGGGTGGCGGTACTGCAACGGCAGGTGACGCAGCGCACGCGCGATCTTGAATTTCAAAGTCTGGAACGTCAACGCGCAGAGCGTCGCCGGGAGATCGAGCAGGAACGCGCGCGCGTTGCACATGATTTGCATGATGACTTGGGCGCGCGATTGACGGAGGTGAACATGCTGAGTTCGCTCGTGAAAAGCCCGACCACGTCTTCCGATGAGAAGAACCGTTATCTGGACGAGTTGTCGCAAACGGCGCGGGGCATGGTGACGTCGTTGGATGAAATCGTCTGGGCGGTGAATCCGCGCAACGACACCATCGCATCGCTTGCCAGTTACTTTGGTTCGTACGCGCAACGGTTGCTCGACCTCGCCTCGGTGTCGTGCGGATTGGATGTGGCGGAGGATTTGCCGGATCACCCGCTTGATCCGAGGTTTCGTCAGGAGATATTCCTCGCGTTCAAGGAAGCGTTGACCAATGTGGTTCGCCACGCGGCTGCCACGCAGGTGTGGTTGCGGATCGCCGTGCAGGACGGACGACTTGTGGTCGTGGTGTCTGACAACGGGCGGGGTTTGGATTCACGCAAATATGAGGCGGGTGCGGATGGAATCGTGAACATGAAAGAGCGCATGAACTCGCTGGGCGGTGTGTGCGACATTTCGAGTGAGAACCAGAAGGGAACAACCGTGTGCTTCCAAGCGCCATTACCCAGAAGGATGCTATGATTAAAGTCGGAATCGTTGAAGACAACAAAACCTTGCGCGAAGGCTTCGAGACGCTGCTGAATCGCACGCCAGGTTTTCAGTGCGTCTGTACCTGTGCGACCGTGGCCGAGGCGTTGAAGAAAATTCCCAAGGCGATGCCGGACGTGGTGTTGATGGACATCCAACTGCCGGACTCCACGGGCGTGGAATGTACGGCGAAGATCAAGGAGATGTTGCCGAAGGTTCATATCGTCATCGTCACGGTGTATGAAGATTCGGAAAGGATTTATCAAGCGTTGCGAGCTGGAGCTTGCGGCTATCTGCTCAAGCGTGCTGAACCGGAAAAGATAATTGCTGCCATTCAGGAGGCACACGAAGGCGGCGTGCCGATGACACCGGAGATCGCACGCAAAGTCATCGGACAATTTCGCGGACAGACCACTGCGGCGGCAGAAGTTGAAAGCCTGACGGAACGGGAACGCGAAGTTCTGGAACACGTCATGCACGGTTTGGGAAACAAGATCATCGCGGATAGACTGGGCGTGACCGTGGCAGCGGTGAAATGGCATCTGCAACACATCTACGACAAGCTGCATGTTCATTCGCGCACGGAGGCGGCATTGAAATTCCGGCAGGGAAAATCTTCCTAAAACTAGCCGCTTGGCTAGTTTTGAGAATTCGTTGAATGCGTTACGCTGGTCGCACAATAACAGACCCCGATGACTTAAGTTTGAATCTCTTGCGAGAATGACTTTAGGCAAAGCGGGGAAATAAAATTTCCTGATGTATATCAACCTGTCAGTCGCGGCTTCAAAAATCCTCAAAGTCTTCACGCCGCATGCTGTCGCTTTGTTGGGTCTGTGCGCGTCTGGCCTGACTGTTTTTGTCAGCGATTGTCATGCGAGTTTGATCGCTTACGAGCCATTCAATTACACCACCTCGATTTCCAATGGCACCGCCAGCACCGCCAGTGGCTTCACGGGCAACTGGACTTGCGGGACGACTCCTTCGATAGCCACCGGCCTGACTTACACAGCACTCCCGGTAGCCAACAGCTCTTTAAGTTCAACCAGTGGCCGGCAATCCGAGAACTTCGCGGCACCCCTTTCCAGCGGAACGAAGTGGATCAGCTTTCTGTTCAACCTCACGGGGAATAACGGGGGAAATATTTGCGGTGTTTATTTCCCGAACGGCGGCACGGGTTTGTTTTTTGGATACGGTTTGTCGCCGTTCTCTCCGACTCAGGGAGGTCTGGGGCTTGGCTCCATGAATACCGTTGGCACCGCAACTTCGGGAGCAACTTCATTGGCGAGTTCTTTTCTTGGTACCTACGCCAGCACGCCGTATCTGGTCGCGATCAAAATTGATTTCAATACTTCAGGCGCGAACGATACGGTCACGGTTTATCTCAACCCCACCGCCAATTCAGCCACGCCGGTCGTGGCGGCGTCTTATACCGTCCCCACGTTCGATGTGGGAACGATCACGGGAATTGGTTTTCAAAATCCCGGCGGCGGATTTGCCATCAAGGCCGATGAAATTCGCGTGGGCGACAGCTACGCCGACGTGTCGGGCGGGAGCAGTGGACCGTCGCCGCTCGCGCCAGTCATCACCGGCGTTTCTCCGGGAACGGGGCTGACCAATGGCGGCACGGTGGTGACGATCACTGGCTC
>JAYUAV010000161.1:0-4260 GCA_043741175.1 Verrucomicrobiota bacterium | reverse complement strand
TCCCGCAACCAGCGAAACATCTGCGGCCAGAGCGCAGGCGGAACGGCGGCGTGCGCCTCATCCACAAAGATGGCGCTGCCAGCCACCTGATGGAGCTTTCGCAACGAAGCTGTGTCGCGAGCGGCCAGCGTCTCGAAGAATTGCACGGCGGTGGTGACGACAATGGGTGAATCCCATCGCGCGGCCAGACATCGCGCCTCATAGCTGGAGAAATCCACGCGATGATGATGCGCAGCAACCACGCTCTCCATTGCCTCCTTGGACTCACCAGCCAGACACAACGCGCGACGATAAACATCCACCGACTGATCAATGATGTTGGTGAACGGCAACACGACGAAGACGCGGCGCAGCTTGCGCTCCGCCGCCACTCGCAACAGATGCGCCATGACTGCGGTGGTCTTACCCGTGCCAACCGGACTGTCGCAAGCAAGGATGCGCTCGTCAGGTTTGATTTCTCGCTCACGACAGGCGCGATAAACATCCTGCCGCAACTTGAGCCGCTGCTGTTCGCGGTCATTCACTGGCGAGTTCTTCGCCGACAACGCCGCTACGTATTCATCCAACCGCGCCAATCGCTCCGCTGCACGCAAGTCGGGAGCGGGAACTTCGCGCTCGTTCCGATAATGCCGCGCCGTGTCCGAGTGGTCCGCGTCCACGAGGCAGGACAAGGCAAGGCGTCGCACCAAGCCAGAGAAGTGCGGATTGGCTACGGGAGCTACAGGAGCGAACAGTTTGTGGTGCTGTTGCAGGTAGTTTTCCAGATGTTCGTCGGTTCGTTGCCATGCGGCTTGCCCCAATCCATCCAGTTCGCCGGTGTCGCGAAAGACGAGGTTCTGACCGTTGGCAAGCTTGGCCTTCTCCTTGGGAAACGATGGCAGCCCAATGTGATGCGCGTAGGCGGTGAACGCCGCCTCGAATTGTTTCAAATGCAGTAAATGGGCCGTGCCCGCTTCGACGTGATTGAACCCGTGCTTGTTTTTTCGATTATGCCGCAAAACTTCCTGAAACAACTCGTCCAACTTGCCGAGGTCGTGATACGCCGCCGCCCGCTCGACTGCCGCCAAAAACGAACCGAACCACTTGGGCGACAGCGCTGCCGCTGCCCGCGCAAAAAGAATTGCATTGTGGAAGACATTCCCCGCGTGGTCACGATACGACTGTTCGGGTGCGCCATCACGGGCGCTGTGGGCCAGCGGTTCAAGTGTGGTTGCGGGTTCGGTCACAAGGCGTAGTCGTAATACTCACCGCATTGCGCAAACGTCAGCTTGCTGTCTGCGCGAATGGGCTGGTCTTTGATCTTTTCCCATGAAGGGAGCGCGCCGTAATCCGCCAACGATTCGGAAGGGTTTTCCAGTTTCTTCGGTGTGAGTGCGTCAAGGAACGCGAAATCAGAAACCGAACCGGCGCGGCTCTTGTGGGTGAGCGTGTGAGCGTGAACGACCTCGACCATTGAGCGCACAACCGACCGAGTGCTGGCGTAGGTGTGCTTGAGCAGGTGCAGCATCAAATCCACATCCTGCTTCGTGCATCCGGTTTTATGCGCTTGGTTCGGGTTCACAAAAAACGGAACGGCATACAGACCATGCTTCACGACACGAAACGCCATCGGAGCCATACCGCGATCTTTTCCGGCTTCAACGCCGGACTTACTGGTCCAAGTTGAGAATTCGATGTCAATCGGAGCGATGGAAACACCAACGCCGAAATGTGCGACACCAGCGCGAATCGTGTCCGCTCCGCCTTCCTCAAGGAACGTGTTGCCGAAAAGCCGTCCGTCCCAGTAGGCGTCAATGAACCCCTGGCCGATCTTGCCGTCCTTCGGCTCCATCTGCTTTTTGATTTCATCACGGTTGCGCCCCCGACTCTCCAAGATTTGAAAATGGTCGTCAGCCAAACCGAGTGATGCCTTGATTTCACTCCAGACTACGCCTTCCTTTTCAAAAACCAGGTCGCGAAGCTTTCGTTTCACGGAGACAGGCGAGATTTCACCTTTGCCGTCCGGGCGTTGGCGCGGAGAACTTTCGCGTTCCGGGTCGCCGTTGGGGTTGGATTTGCGGACTTCCAAAATCAAAAGTCCGGTGATGCGGGGAACGAGGTTGTTGTCTGTGTTAGTGCTCATAAATTGAATCGGTATCGGGTTATTGTTTCGGGGTTTCGGTTTTGGGGTGGTCAGCAAGGTAGCCGAGCAAAAGTTTTGCTTTGTCGGTGTCGGTCATGCGTTGCGGCAATTCAGCCAGTCGAATCGCGGCTGTGCAGGAGGCGATTTCGCCGAGAAAATACTTCACCAAGCCAACGCCAGCTTCTGGATCATTACTTTGGAAGGTTCGCGCCCAGGCTTGGTAGGGTGTCAATCGCTCCGCCAATCGCGCCAGTGCAAAGACCGGCTGTTCGAGGGCGGTGTTGAACAGCGCGTTGCCGATGAGTTGCGATGGCGAATCGCCTTTGCGCACATGTTTGCAGTATTGCAGATGCAGGCTGTCCGCCAAAGCGAGCAGCCGTCCGATTTGGGTCATAGGTTCTTGCATAAAGTCCTTTCTGTGGTGTCCGAGTTGGTGAAGGAGAATTCCGAGAAGCGCGATGGATTTGACCGACTGCCAGCGAACGGTGTCGCTCAATGAAGTCCACTCGCGGTTGGCTTTCGTCGCGCCGAGGGCAATTAGCACACTGCTCATTCGCGTTATCAGCAATTCCAAAGCGAATAGCGCTTTTTGCCGCGCGACTGGTGCATCCGTCAGGAACACATCGTAGGCATCACCAACTGACAACGCGCGTTGATAGGTGGAACTGAAACCGCTTTTTGCATCCGCACTCCAGACGCGATTGACGACCGTTGCCAATTCAAGCGGGCATGGCGCGGTGTGTGACCGGAAAACGGATTGCTTGGTCTTCTTGTCGTAAAACCAGACCGATACTTGAGGCACGTTACGTGCGCCTGCTTCCCATTCCCGCGCCGCTCGAATAACATCCCGCACACGGAGGCTGCGGTTGAGGCTGATTTGTTTCTTGGCCTTGTCTATCGGGCAGAACGCCAACAGCCGGACATTGAGGTTGGGGTTGCTGGCCATTTTGCCCTCAAGCATCTCCAAAACCGGTTCAGCAATAGCCTCGAAATCGGCGTCCGAAAATGAGTTGGCCTCGCCGCCGAACATTTCAGCCAGTTGCGCACGGCCTTCCGGCTCACCTTCCAGATAGGCAACGAGCAAGTCGCGTTTGTCGGGTTGCGCGCTGGGTATCGCCCGGCAGGTGATGCCGCGTTTGTCTTCGCTGGCAAGGTAAAGCAGCGCGTCGCTCATCTTCTGAACCCGCGCCGAGGAAACTGGGAATGATTGAGAGCCTTTGAAACCATACCTCTGCAACGCCTGCACTTCGTTGGTGTTGACCGAAAACAGCTTCACGTTCCCAAGCTCGGCAACTTTCGGCCCGGCGGGGAATTTGTCCTGCAACTCTGCGATTTCCCCAAAGGCATCCTCCACCAAGCCACCTTGCTCTGGCTCGCCTGCGGCGGCGTTGGATTGCGTCTGAATTAGAGCCGCATTGATCAGAGCGCTCGTCTCCGAATGGGCAACTCTGCAAAACGCGGTATCTGGCGATGACAGGTCGAGATAGACGGGTTGGTTGGCTTTATCGTCCTGCTTGACCTTCTCTTTCCAGTAGCCAGGCGACGCAATCTCTGGTGGGCGGTTTTTCCAATCAAGCGTCCCGAACAGAACTTCCTGAAAAAGCAGCAGGTGCCTACGGTCAAACTCCGTGTCCTGATCCACCATCAAACTTGCCAGCGACTCGGCAAAGGAAGGCAGCGTGGGTTTCGATTTTACGAGCGTTTCCACCAGTATCGTGAAGTTCTTCAAACCGGCCAGTTCTCGGGGCAACAACTCGGCGAGTTCAGAAACCAGTTCGGAACATGATCGCTGAAACTGTTTCTCTTGGTTCGGGCTGAAAGTCTGCGCCTTGGAAAACGTAAAAAGGGCATGAATGGATTCCTTGATTTCTGCGGCGCTGGAATTTTTATTCTTTCCCAGCGCGAGCAGCTTCTCAACGGCTGGCTTGAGTGCATCTGCCGAAGCCTCGTCGAGTCGTCGAAGTGGAGTTGGGATATTGAACCCAGGAAAGCTCGAACCGGCAGAGCCGTGTTCGACGCGGAACAAGTTTGCGGCGGTTTCACAGGGCAGAACCTCGAGGTGAGCGGGGTTGCCGTCGCCATTCAATGACACGACAAGCAGCTCCCTGTTTTTCCCCATCGGATTGATTCGCGGATGG
>JAYUAV010000160.1:0-10221 GCA_043741175.1 Verrucomicrobiota bacterium | reverse complement strand
ACTCCGTGTGCGCCGTCTTCTGTCTTGCCAAGTCCAGCGCGCGCGGAGTGACGCGCCCTACTAGCGGATGGCTTTGCGTGGTCGCGATGGGATTGATTCTCATCACAGCTCTATCGGTCGCCCACGCCGCTGAATCCGAGACTCACGCCGGGTTTCTTTTTGATTCCCATCCTCTCACGCTTGAATCGGGCTGGCGCACGGAAGCAGTCGGGCCGTTTTATTACCGCCAGCGGACCGAATTGGAAAAAGTCTGGGCATTGCCGCCGTTCTTCTCGCAATCGGTCACGGATGCCGACTCAGAGGAATACGACGTTCTCTATCCGCTGCTCACCTACAATCGCGCTGGGGCGGAATACCGCTGGCATCTGTTTCAATTGCTCAGTTTTTCCGGCGGTCAAAGTCAGGCGGAAGTTCGTCGGGATCGGTTCACGCTATTTCCGTTCTATTTTCAACAACGCTCACCCGATACGAACCAGAACTACACCGCGCTGTTTCCGATCTATGGTCATCTCAAGAACCGCATCTTCCGCAGTGAGATTGATTTCGCGCTCTGGCCGCTTTACGTGAAGACGATCAAGCGACCCTCGGCCAGTCCTTTGCCAGATGATCCGTTTCTATCACTCGGCAGCAGTTGGCTTAGTTCGCGGCGTGGCGATGTGACCACGTATAATTATTTTTATCCATTCTTCCATCTACGCTACGGCGCGGGTTTGTTTGGTTGGCAACTCTGGCCGCTGCTCGGTCACGAACACAAAGAGATCACCAACAAGACAAACAACTGGAGCGATCTGGAAACCACGCCCGGCCACAACAAGACGTTTTATCTGTGGCCAATCTATTCGCAGACGGAACGCGGCATCGGCAGCACGAATGAGGAAAGCGATCTGCTGGTGTTTCCGATCTATCGCGCGTTGCGTTCGCCCGCGCGCGATTCGACGAGTTACTTTCCTCCGCTCGGTCTGACGATCACTGAGGATCGCGCACGGAAATATCGCGAGGTTGGATTCCCGTGGCCGATCATCGTCTTCACGCGGGGTGAGGGCAAAACCATTAATCGCGTGTGGCCGCTGTTTGGACAAGCCGAGAACGAAGCACTTGAAAGTAACTTCTATCTCTGGCCTCTTTACAAATTCAATGCCAAGCGCGGCACATTACTCAATCGCGAACGCACCCGCCTCCTGCTGTTCCTCTACTCACGTACCGAGGAGACGAACAAAGAAACGAAAGAGATGAAAACGCGCACCGACCTCTGGCCGCTGTTCACGCATCGCAGTGATTACAACGGCAACTCACGCCTCCAAATTCTCGCACCGCTCGAACCGCTCCTGCCCGCGAGCAAAAGTATCGAGCGCAACTGGTCGCCGCTCTGGAGCGTGTGGCGTTCTGAAAACAATCCGCGCACTGGCGAGGCGAGTCAGTCGTTGCTCTGGAATCTGTATCGTCGTGAAGTTTCGCCCGCGACCAAAAAAGGCTCGCTCCTGTTCGGTCTAATTCAGTATGAATCCAGTGCTGAAAAGCAAAGCTGGCGGCTGTTTTACCTTCCGCTGAAGAATTCCAGTAAAGTTTCCGATCATGTTCCAGAACATCGGTGAAATAACTCTCCTCTTTTGGAGCACGATCCGTGCGTTGCCGCTGGTCTGGCGTCAACGCGCCAAGGTGCTTGAAGAGTTCCATGAGATCGGCAACGCCAGCCTGCTCATGGTCGCAGTGCTTTCGTTCTTCCTCGGCGGCGTCATCGCGTTGCAGACCGGCCCCGTGCTGGCGGAGCGCGGATTGCACAGCGCCATCGGCGGACTCGTCGGCATCTCGATGGCCAAAGAACTCGCGCCGATCATGATGTCCATCCTCATCGCCGGACGCATCGGATCGGCGTTTGCCGCAGAGATCGGCTCGATGCGTGTGTATCAGGAGATTGATGCGTTGCGCACGATGAACATAAATATCGTGAATTATCTCGTGATGCCGCGCCTCGTCGCCATCACCATCGCGCTACCCATGCTCGTCACCTTCGCCATCTTGGTTGGCTGGCTCGGTGGCGCGACGGTCGCCCACGTCACGATGCAGATAGACGTGCCGTTTGAATCATTCTTCGAGAACATGAAAAACATCGTCGGCATCGGTGAAGTGATGCATGGCGTGTTCAAAAGCTGGTGCTTCGCATGGATCATCGGAGTGGTTTCCTGCCATCAAGGATTGACCACACGCGGTGGCCCGCGCGGCATCGGACGCTCCGTCACCAAGGCTGTCGTGAACTCCATCGTGCTGATCGTGTTGTTCGATTACGTCCTCACCCGGCTCCTACTCCACTGATGAACGACAACGGCACAACTCAACACGGCGTCAGCGTGCAAGTGCGCGGCATCCGGCGTAGCTACGGCGCGCAGGAAGTGCTCAAGGGCATTGATCTCGAAGTGCGCCCCGGCGAAATCTTCGTCATCATGGGCGCGAGCGGCAGCGGCAAGAGCGTGTTGCTCCGTCACATCATCGGCCTTGAGTCTCCGGACGCGGGCGAGATTCTCGTCAATGGCGAGTCCGTTCACTCCACCGATGTCGCCAGCAAATATCGCATGGCTCTCGTTTTCCAATCCGGCGCGTTGCTCAATTCGCTTTCCGTCGGCGAGAACGTCGGGCTTTATCTCAGCGAACACCGGCTCAAGTCGCCTGATGAAATCCGCAAGATCGTTTTGGACAAACTCGAAGTCGTGGGACTCAAGGGCACGGAAGACAAGTTGCCCGGCGAACTTTCCGGCGGCATGAGGAAGCGCGCTGCCATCGCCCGCGCTTTGGTCATCGAACCGGAACTCATCCTCTACGACGAACCCACGAGCGAGTTGGACCCTGTTTCCTCCGTCGTCATCGGCGAGGAGATTTATCAACTCAACAAACGCATCGGCGTCACGTCACTCGTCGTCTCGCACGACCGCGACCTCTCGTTCGGGATCGCGGATCGCATCGCGGTGATGCACGAGGGCGAGATCGTTGTGATCGGATCGCCCGAAGAAGTGAAGCGCAGCCAGCATCCTGTTATCCGTAAATTCATCCACGCAGATTTCAAACGTCAACCCAAAGCCTGAAAGCCTATGAAAAATACAATCGAAACCCGGCTCGGTTACTTTGTGTCCATCATCGTCATCGCAGCGGTGTTCATTATGATCATCGTCGGCGGCTTCGAGAAATTCCAAAGCAAACTCCGCGTCCACGCGCTGTTTGATTCCGCGCAACAACTCAAACCCGGCGACCGCGTCAAACTCGCTGGCGTGGAAGTGGGCAAGGTTAGCTCCATCATGCTGGACTCGAATAAAGTCGTCGTGATCATGTTGCTGCACACCGATGCACCGGTGAAGGCGGACAGCGTGGCAAGCATCCAGATGGCGGGATTGATGGGGCAGAATTTTGTGTCGCTTGAATTTGGCACCGTGAGAGCTGGGCCAGTTTCCAACGACGCATTGCTCAACTCCGCCGAGCAGCCGGACTTCACCATTATCATGAAAAAACTGGACGGCGTGGCTACCGGTATGGAAGGACTCACCAAGACACTAAGTGGCGAGAAGATTGATAACCTGCTCGTCCCACTCACCGCAGCCGTCAACGACATCCGCACCACGAGCGCGCAGATCGCCTCCGGCAAAGGCACGATCGGCAGACTGGTGTTCGACGAAGCGCTCTACAACACAGCCATCACCACAGTTTCAAATCTTCAATCCACGAGCGACGAGATCAAAGCAGCCATCGCCGAAGCCAAGAAAACATTCATCGGCGTAAACGCAGGCGAAGGGACATTGGGCAAACTTGTGAAGGATGAAAAACTTTACGCCGAGACGACCGCTGCGATGACGCAAATCAAAGAGATCGCGCAAAAGATAAACCAAGGTCAGGGCACGATCGGCAAGCTCATCAACGAACAGGAGTTTTACAAGAATGCCAAGATCACATTGCAAAAGGTGGATAAGGCTACGGAAGGATTGGAAGATCAAGGGCCGTTGAGCGTGCTGGGAATCCTGTCGAACCAATTGTTCTGATTCAAATATACAAGAGAGTCGCCAGCGATTATCAGCGGCTCAAAACTAGGTTTATCCCAAGCGTGCATCCGGGAAAAATCTCGCGTGGCGCGAGGCGGGTGGCTTAATCTCTCGACGCGAATGACAGATTTTCTCCGCAAATTACTGAAGCTGATTGCGCCTTACCGGATCCGTTTCATCGGCGGAATTTTGAGTGGCGTCTTGTTCGCCGTGGCAAACGCCGGACTCATGCTGCTGCTCAAGCTCGTGGTGGATATGATCTACCCGACCGAAGGCGTGGCAGGTGCAAAAGATTACATCCTGAAGCTGCCGACGTTCGCTCAAAACGTCGTCTCCCACCTGAACGATTGGCTTTCGCACTTCAAATCGTCTGCGTCAGAGAGCCAGGTCGTTTTCTTCATCCTGCTCATTCCGGTGGTGATGTTTGTTCGCGTGGCGGCGGCTTACTTTAATTTCTACCTGCTGAACTGGGTGGCCATCCGCGCGATCATGGATTTGCGGACGCAACTGTTCAGTCATCTTCAGAACCTCTCGCTCTCGTTCCTGCATCGCACCACCACAGGTGAATTGATCTCCCGCATCAGCAGCGACACTTACGCGTTGAGCAAGACACTTTCAAACTCACTGCCGGTGCTGATCCGCGAGCCGCTGACATTGATCGTCCTTGGCGGCTCACTTATCTGGCAACAGCCGACGTTGACACTGATCTCTATCATCGTGGTGCCTATATGCGTGTTGCCCATCGTCATCTACGGACGCAAGACGCGGAAATCCAGCGAGGTCATCCAGACGAACATGGCGGAGTTGACGAATATCATGGAGGAGGCGTTCTCCGGCAATCGCATCGTGAAGGCGTTCAATCTTGAAGAGCCGATGTTGAAGCGCTTTCAGGAAAAGACGCGGGTGTACATCAATCATTTCATGCGAGTGGTACGATCAATGGAATTACCCAGCGTGATCGTTGAATTCATGGCGGGTGTCGGAATTGCACTGATCATGCTTTACTTGGGTGTCTTTGCAAAAGGCAAGACCACGATGGGCGACATGATGCAATTCATCGGCAGCATCATGCTGATGTATGCGCCGATCAAGGCTCTCGCGCGTTTGCATGGTCAACTTGAGCAAGGCCGCGCATCGAGCCAGAGAATCTTTGAGATGCTCGACGAACAATCCAGCATCGTTGAACCAACCAACCCCGCGCCGCTCAATGCGAGCGGGAAAGAGATCGCGTTCAGCGGAATTGATTTCAGCTACGGAGACAAAGCCATTTTGCACGAGGTGAATCTCACGGTGAAACCCGGACAACTTGTCGCGTTGGTCGGTCGCACGGGTTCTGGCAAAACAACGCTCACCAATCTGCTGCTGCGCTTTTACGATCCACAAAAGGGAAAGATCACTATCGGCGGAACAAACATCCGTGAGACTTCAACACACATGCTGCGGCAACAGATGGCCGTGGTCACTCAGGACTCGATCCTGTTCAACGACACGATCCGCAACAACATCGCGCTTGGTCGTCCGGGCGCGACCGAGGCAGAAATCATCGCCGCCGCCAAGACCGCGCACGCGCACGAATTCATTGTGGAGAAAACCGCTGGTTACGACACGGTCATCGGCGAGAAGGGCGCATTGCTCTCCGGCGGACAAAAGCAACGCCTCGCCATTGCGCGCGCGGTTTTGCGGAATGCACCGATCTTGATCCTCGATGAAGCCACTGGCGCGCTTGATACCGCCACAGAACGCGCCGTGCAGTCTGCGCTCGACGAATTGATGAAGGGCCGCACCACACTTTGCATCGCGCATCGGCTCTCAACGATTCTTCACGCAGATGTCATCGTCGTGCTGGAGCAGGGCCGCATCGTGGAACAGGGCCCGCACGATGAACTGGTGAAGCGCGGCGGCGCGTATCAGAAGCTTTACGAGTTGCAGTTCCGCTCCTGAATGGGTCGGGGTTGTCGCGGCATCTCTGTTCGCTCCTGTTCAATTTTGTTTCGGTCGGTTTTTATACTTCTCGTAAAGCCGCGTGTGCCGATTTTCCAAACTGACTTCCTTGCCACCAATCCACATCCGTTTCACGTTCGAGCGGACATCGAGAATGTCTCCGTCAGCCGCAAACAAAGTCGCGTCCTTACCATTTTCAATTGAACCCAACCGATCCGCCACGCCCGCGATCTGCGCCGGATAAAGCGTGATTCCTTTCAACGCCTCGTCCGCCGACAACCCAAACGCCGCCGCCTGCGCAGCCGCATACGGCATGTTCTTCACGAGCGATCCGCCGCCGCCGCTGAACGCCACCTTCACGCCAGCCTTTGTCAACACACTCGCGGCGCGGAAATGCGCGTCGAAACCGTCCTCGGCTCGCAACGGTTGCGTGAAGACGTGATTGAAGATGACTGGAATTTTATTCGTCGCCAGCAAGTCGGCAATCCGCCACGCATCCAGCGCATCAGCGAGAATCATCTTCACACCGTTCGTCGTGGCCCAACTGACTGCCGCGCGAATCTGCCTTACCTCATCCGCGTGGATCGTCACGGGAATCTCCCCGCTCACCACTGGCAGCATCGCTTCCCATGCGGGAACGATTTGAAAATCCTTCGCTCCTTCTTTCGCCTTCGCATAAGCTTGCGCCTCGGCAAAGAAGTCGTCGAGCTGCCGCAACTTTTCTTTCCGTTCCTTTGCCTGATCTTCGAGTGATTTCCATTTCGCTGGATTGCGTGACTTCTCCTTCGGCGTCGTATCAAGATTCGCGCTCGGCCAGAAGACATGCAGCGCGATGGATTTCTTCGCCACCATCTGCTCCGTCGTCCAACCATCGAGTGCAAGCAACCCTGATTGCCCTGCCACCACTGCGCCAAACGGCACCGGCTCGAAGTGCGAAATACCATTCGCCCGCGCCACCGGCAGCAGTTCCGAATCAGGATTCACTGCATGCCACGAATAAACATCCGGTGTGTATTCGCCCACCTCGCGCACGTCCACCGTGGAGCGCACCGCATCAATCTCCACCAAGCCGAGATCAGTATTCAACGCGATCATACCGGGATAAAGATGCAGCCCGCGCAGATCAATCCGCTTTGCGTCCGAAGGATATATTTTTTGCACATCTCCTGCCGGATCGATAATGCTTGATACCTTGCCGTCTCGAACCATCACCTCTGCATTGGTGATATTTCCATGCGAAACGGTGTGAACCGTAGCTCCAATGAACAGCCAAGATTCCGCGCGCGCCGCAGTCAACCCGATCAGCATCACTGTCAACCACGCCAAAGCGGTGGAGGGCCACCGCACTCCAAGACCTAGCGGAATCAATCGTGCGTCTGGCAAACGCGATAGCGTCTTGGACTGCGCCAGCCCTCTGGCGCTTTTGCGCCGCGCGTCACTGCAACTGAAACGAGCCGAACCGGAAGCCAGTGCGCCAATTGTAAATTGTAAATCGTAAATCATAAATCTCAGTGCCCTCCTTCCATACAATGCCGCTCCACTCCATCAAACTCGTGTTCCAACGAAACACGGAAGAATGAGCTGTCATCTTTTTCTCCACCATCGCTGCCTCCACCTCCACCAGCCAGCTTCGCAAGCTTCTTCGCCTTCGCGATCAAGTCCGCACGCTCCTGCTTGAGTGCCGCCGCGCGCTTCACAGCTTCGTCACGATCAAAATATTTTTTGCCATCAATCCACGTCTGCAACACCACGCTCCGCGAATCCAACGGATTACCCGACCACACCACGAAGTCCGCATCCTTGCCCGGTTCAAGCGAGCCGACGCGTTTATCAATGCCTAGCTGCTTCGCCGCATTGATCGTCACGAACTTCAACGCCTCTTCCTCCGATGTGCCGCCATACTTCACTGCCTTGGCCGCCTCGGTGTTCATGCGCCGCGCGAGATCAGACGAATCCGAGTTGAACGAAACCAACACTCCCCGCTCGCGCATGAGCGAACCAGCGAACGGAATCGCGTCATAAACTTCAAACTTGTAAGCCCACCAATCCGAGAAACAGGA
Source organism: Verrucomicrobiota bacterium (assembly GCA_043741175.1). GTDB lineage: Bacteria > Verrucomicrobiota > Verrucomicrobiia > Limisphaerales > JADLHS01 > JADLHS01. The sequence goes on along the minus strand of JAYUAV010000160.1, from coordinate 2,201 downwards.
TGCGCCCGCGCCGTGCTTGGCGATTTCATCCGCGATCTTGTAGCCTTCGAGGACGTGTTGCAGCGTCGCCACGCGCACGTTGAAACTTTCCATCACGCGCAGGAACGCAAGGATTTCGTCCTGCCGATAGCTGTGGCAATGGATGAAGCGATGGCCAGTTATGATTTCGCCGATGGCCTCCAGTTCGAGATCGCGACGCGGCAGAATTTGTGAAGGGCCAGAAGATGTAACCACATCCCCTATCGCTTCCAAATATTGCCGCGCTGCGGTGAACCGATTCCGATAAAACGTCGGCACGCCCATGCGCGATTGCGGGAAGCGCGTGACGAACTTCTCGCCCCAGTTGGATTGCTTCACGTTCTCGCCGAGCGCGAACTTGATGCCTCGCGGCGCGTCCTCAAATTTCATCCCCTCCGGACTCGCGCCATCGCGCAGCTTGATGATCTGGTTCTGCCCGCCGATGGGATTCGCCGAGCCATGCAGCAGATTTGCTACGGTCAATCCGCCTGCCAGTTGCTCACTGATGTTCTTTGTCTCGGAATTAACTACGTCACCGATGCGAACCATCGCAGTCGAGGGCAGCGTGGGTTCGTTCACCGCGCCAAGAATCGCCGCGTGACTGTGCGCGTCAATCAAACCAGGGGTGATGTGGAGACCTCGACCTTCAATCACGAGCGGCGGACCATCGTAATTGGAGCGAGCTTTCTCTCCCCTGCTGATTTCGTTGATATGGTTTCCGACTGAGAGCAAATCTGTATTGGTCAAAATCCCAGCAGAAGCGCTCGTCCAAATGGTTGCGTTCTCAACCAAAACAGCTCTGGGCTTTTCCAAAACTCCTCGCCCCTCCATTGGACTCCGCGCCACACGCTTGTTCTGAAGCTCCTTTACCTCCGCGTCCTTCTTCTCCTTCTCTGCTTTAGCCTTCGCTTCCTTTTCCTTGTCAGCAGTCTCGTCCTTCTTCGCTTCTTCCTTCGCGGCCTGAACGTGATAGTTGCGACCATCCACCCACACCTCGCGCACGCGGGCTTCGGGATCGAAGTAGCCTTTGCCATCCACGATGGTCAGGTTCGCGATCTTGCCCGGCTCAATCGTGCCGAGTTGTTTGTCCACACCGCAGAGTTTGGCAGGAATCGTCGTCAACGCCGCGAGCGCGTCCTCCTCGGACAAGCCACGCTCCACCGCTGCTTTCACGTTCTTGCGGAAAACTTTTTTGTCTGCGAGCGAGTAAGTCGTCAACGCGATGTCGAGCTTCTGCTGGCGCAACAACGCCGGATTTTCCGCCGCCCAATCCCACGCGCGCAGATTGTCGAGCGTCACCTGTTCCCAATCATCTTCACTCGGCAGTTTGGGCAGATTCGGAAAGTTCACCGGCACGATGAATGTCGCGCCCGTTTCCTTCGCGAGATCGGGGCGACGCCATTCCTGTCCACACGAGACGATGGCGAAATTCAGTTTCAGTTCCCGAGCCACGCGCGCCGAACGATCCACCATCAACGCGCTACCCGGCTCGAACAACACACGCTGCTTTCCGCCTGCTGCGGGCGCGAGTGCTTCCAGTGATGGATCAAATTCCGGTCGCTTGCGGCCTTGGGGTTTCTTCTGCCAGTCCGCTTGATCGAGCGCATAATGTTGCGCATCGAAAAAACTTTGCCGCACTACTGCAATAGCACCCATGAGCGAGCCGGGATACGCGCTTTCATCTTCCTCGTGCGTCTCAAACGCGATGTGTTGAAACACATCCGACTTCACGATGACTTCGTTCGGGTCGAGTTCAGCCAACGCCACAAGCGCGCTTGTCCCGCGCACGATGCCGCGCATTGGAGCGATGACCGCTGTGGTGAAACCGAGTTCACGCAGAGGCTCGATCACCTTCTTGTCAGGCGAGTAACCACGCGCCGCGCGTGTCTCCGGCACAATCTTGGAAACCTCATAGCCCGCGCCGCTCTGCCCGGGGTCAGTGCGTTGACCGGGTGCGCCAAAGAAATTCACGCCGCCCGCAGTCAACGTGGAAGCGTTGATGGTTTCGGTGCCGCTTGTGGAGATAGGTTGATTCGTCTGACCGAGCGGCAAATAGGATTCAATGAACCCGGCGTAGATCGTCAGCCCATTAGCATCCCACACACGCGCATCCGCAGGCGCGACGATATTTTTCCCGACCGCTTCGATGTATCCGTCGCGGATGACAACTGTCGCGCCATCGA
>JAYUAV010000159.1:0-10208 GCA_043741175.1 Verrucomicrobiota bacterium | reverse complement strand
CGGTGAAGGTGAGCGTGCTGCCCGTGCCCGTTTGCGCCGCGCCTTCATTGCCCCAAGCTGCCGGGCTGAGTGTGAGCGTGGATTCGAGTTGGTAGCTGTAACCCGACTGCGAGGTGCAGGCGATGTCCACGTTCGCGCCGTTCGGCGTGATGGTGAGCGTCACCGGGTTCGGGGCCGGGGTGGTAGTGGCTTGAACGGTCAACGGGTTGATGCCGCCCGCTGCGGTGAGGATGCTGTATTCGTTCAACGCAGTCCAATCCGCAGCCCAGTTGCCGCGACCCGAACTAAACGCGCCTTGATAACTCGCGGCAGTGAGATTGCCGGGAGTCGTCGCCGCGTTGCTATTGGCGGGACTGCCAGCGAGCGGGCGCGGATCGAGGCGGTTGCTGATGTCGTTCGTGCGGCTGATGCTGGCGAGCAGCGGATTGACGATGAGGTTGGTGAGGCTCACGTCGCTCCAGTAATTGGAGGCAACGGTATTGCGTGAGAGGTTGGTGATCGAGTTGTTCACGTTGCCGCTGCCTGAGCCTGTGACGAAACCAAACCAGAGCGTGTTGTGGAACTGGGTGTAGTCGTTCGTCACGGACACAGCGGCATTGACGCCTTGGCGGGTGTCGAGTTCGATGCCGCGTTCGTTGAAGTCGGTGAAGATGGAGTTGTAAACCTTCATCGCGACATACGGACGGAGGATGATGGCGGCGTTGCGGCCACCCGTGACGTTGGTGCTGGAAGTCCCTGCGCCGATGATGGTGCAGTTATAGACTTTGAAGTCGGCTTGGGGCGTCAACAAGTTCGTGGTGACGATCTCATTGATCTGGTTGTTCACTTCCATGCCGTAGTTGCGGGCGTCGGGGGCTTGGATGCCGAACCAGAACTGGTTCGTGCCGCGATAACCCATGTCGGTGTCAAAGGAGTCGTCGTCACAGAACGCGCTGACGAGATACTTGGTGTTGACGGTGCCGCCGAAGAACTCGAAGCCGTCGTCTGCGATGGCGTAAGCTTCGACGAATTCAATCGTCGTGCCGCGACCGACCGTGCCGAGGGACAGACCGTTGATTTCTTTATCGGTGGAAAGCTTCGCGCCGCCGTGGCGGATGGAAACGTAGCGGATGATACCGGAATTGTCGTTGTCATCATTGCCGCCGAAACGGAACGGGAACTCACCGCCGCCGAGATTAATGTCGGGGAGACCTTCATAGACTTCGTACTTCGGCGTGGCGGCGTTACCTGCGGTATCCAAGGCGCCGTTGATGGTGGTGTTACCGAAGACCACTAAGCCGCCCCAGAGACCGCGCTGATAGATGCCCATGTCATCGGGCAACGTCACGTCATCCGCTTCCGCCGTCATGATGATCGGATTCTGCGGCGTGCCTTGCGCATAAATCTTCGCGCCGCGCGCGACGTAGAGGGCGGAGACGTTGGTGCCGAAGGTGCCGAGGTTGTGACCTTTGATGACGGTGCCAGCTTCGATGTTGAGAGTGCTGTTGCTGCGGACGAAGACCGCGCCGTAGAGGTGATATTCGTTGGTGCGATACCAGTTGTTCGTACCAGCGGGCAACGCGCCGGAGATGATGTTCGTCGTGACGTGCGCCGGAGTGACGATTCCGTATTCCGAGAGCGCGGTCCAACCAGAGATCCAGAGATCGTTCGGACCGAACGCGCCTTGATAATTGACGGAGGTGAGGAAGCCGTCGTTCGGCGTCGAACCGTAGTTGGAGTAAGCCGGGCTGTTCGCGAGCGGGCGCGGATCGAGGGTCGTGCCGACGTTCGTGCGGCTGATGCTGGTGAGAAGCGGATTGGCGATGAGGTTGGTCAGGCTGGCGTCATTCCAGTAATTGGAAGCGACTGTGTTGCGGGAGAGGTTCGTGATTGAGTTGTTCACGATGCCGCTGCCCGAACCAGTAACGAAACCAAACCAGAGCGTGTTATGGAACTGGGTATAGTTGTTGGTCACGGAGACGGCGGCGTTGACGCCCTGGCGGGTGTCGAGTTCGATGCCGCGCTCGTTGAAGTCGGTGAAGATGGAGTTGTAAACCTTCATCGCGACGTAGGGCCGGAGGATAATGCCCGCGTTGCGACCGCCGGTGACGTTCAGATTGGCCGTGCCGGAGCCGATGACCGTGGCGTTATAGATTTTGAAGTCGGCCTGGGGCGTCAACAAGTTCGTGGTGACGATTTCATTGATCTGGTTGTTCACTTCCATGCCGTAGTTGCGGGCGTCTGGGGCTTGGATGCCGAACCAGAACTGGTTTGTGCCGCGATAACCCATGTCCACGTCGAATGCATCATCGTCGCAGAAGGCGCTGACGAGATACTTGGTGTTGACGGTGCCGCCGAAGAACTCGAAGCCGTCGTCCGCGATGGCGTAAGCTTCGACGAATTCAATCGTCGTGCCGCGACCGACCGCGCCGAGGGACAGACCGTTGATTTCCTTGTCGGTGGAGAGCTTGGCGCCGCCGTGACGGATGGAGACGTAACGGATGATGCCCGAATTGTCGTTGTCATTTGTGCCGCCGAAGCGGAAGGGGAACTCACCGCCACCGAGATCAATGTCAGGCAGACCTTCATAGACTTCATACTTCGGGGTGGCCGCGTTGCCAGCGGTGTCGAGTGCGCCGTTGATGGTGGTGTTACCGAAAACAACCAACCCGCCCCAGAGGCCGCGTTGATAGAGGTTCATGTCATCGGGCAATGTGACATCATCAGCTTCCGCAGTCATGATAATCGGATGTTTGGGTGTGCCTTGCGCATAAATCTTCGCACCGCGAGCGATGTAGAGGGCGGAGACGTTGGTGCCGAAGGTGCCGAGGTTGTGACCTTTGATGACGGTGCCGGCTTCGATGTTGAGGACGCTGTTGCTGTGGACGAAGACCGCACCATAGAGGTGATATTCGTTGGTGCGATACCAATTGTTCGTGCCAGCGGGTAACGCGCCGGAAACAATGTTGGTTTGCGCCTGAGCCGCCGCGCCTGCGCCGAGTCCCGCGCATACCAGCAATGCGCCAAGGGATTTTTGCAATGTGAATTTCATATCAATGAGGTTGAGGATTTCAATTTGTTTGTTTAACCGCATGCCGAGAATGAAGAAGTTGTTCAACGAACAGATTGCGCTCTGGTGACAAAACGGTGACTTCGCAAACCGGGTCGTCCGCAGATCAAAATTCCGCGCTGACGCTGATGCCGTAAGTGCGCCCTCGTTTGTAGCTTTGGCGGATGGCGGCATCGGACTCAGAGCCGTAAGTGCGGGTGTATTCTGAATCCAAAATGTTTCGCACACCGAAGCGAAACGTGACATTGCGACTAATCTTCTGGCTGATGTTGGCGTCGAGTGAAACGGGAGGGTGTTCGTAAATGTCCGCGCCCTGAGCGGTGGTGAGGAGGATACGTTCGCCGGTCAGATTGGCCGAAAGGCTCGCAGAAGTGCCGGTCGCGGGATGGTCGTAGTTGAAATCCAAATTGATGACGTAGGGCGATTGGTCGTAGAGCGGGCGGGTTTGCGAGGTGGGGAAATCAATCACGCCATCGCCATCCACATCGGTTTTATTGCGATACTCGGCGGCGGTGAGTTCGGTTTCGGATTTGAGGAAGGCGATGTTTGCGCCGAGCGTGAATTCATCGAGGTATTGCGAGAGGCAGCGCAAAGATTTGCGGGCTTCAATCTCGACACCCATCAGGGTGGCCTTGTCACGGTTGACCCAAGTCACGTCATCATCGTCAATGGAGACGGAGATGAGTTCGATGGGGTTTTTCAAATCCTTGTAGAAGACGCCAAAGCTGAACAGTTCGCCCGGCGCGGGAAACCATTCCAGCCGCGCGTCGTAACTGGTGATGGCGGGCATCTTCAAACTGGGATTGCCGCGAATAAACAAATCGTTTTCGGGATCGTAATTGCTGATCGGAGCCAGTTCCCGGAAGCTCGGGCGCGCGACCGTCCGTGCATAACTGAGTCGCAGGCTGACATTGCTCGACAGACTGACGACGCTGCTGATGGCGGGAAGAACATCGGTTTGCTCCAGCTTCGTTGCACCGTAGATGGACGCGTCCACATCTATCTTCGTGCTTTCAATCCGCGCGCCGCCGATCAAGCGCAACCACGGCAGCACGGCGACATCGGTCATCAGGTATTGGGCTTTCACGTCCGACTCAGCTTGGTAGGGGCGACCGATGACGAGATTCACGACGCGCGAGAAATTGTAGTTGGTGCGGATGCCGCCGAGGTATTGCGCCTGATAGTTCAGGTACGCGGGATTGTTCAGGTAGGAATTTGGATTGTTCACATCGAATCCGCTGCTCTGTTCATAGCCGAAGTATTGCTCGCGAAAATCACGCCCCGCGTGGCTGCTGAACCAGCCCGCCTTGATGTTGCTCTCGCGACCCGCAAACAGGAACGGCAACTTCCAATCGAACCGCGTGTTGAATCCGTCGTCCTTGATGTCGCGAAAATAGCGCGAGGGGAAAGTTGGCGTCGGCAATCCCGCATCGCCAAGGCGCGGCGTCCCCGCCGCATCCACGAAGTAATTCATGAACCGATGATCGGGTTCGGATTGCGAGGTGTCTGCCTTGTTGATGACCCAATCCAATTGCGAGTCCGCCAGCGGCGGCAATTCCAGCTTGCCGCGAAACTGGTAGTTGTTGATCTCGCGTTCCGTGTAGTGCAACTGCCATTTCTCCAGTGTGTCACCGTCGGGCGTGGAGAGATAATCGTAGGTCGTGTGCCGCGCTTCTTCGTCCGCCGTGTGCGCGAGCAGATAGTTGAACCCCAACTCCAACTCATCGAGCGGGCGATAGCCGAGGTTGAGATTCACACCGTAGTCGGTCGTGATGTTGCTCTTCTTTTCGTGACCAGAACTCTGGACGACTCTTCGGTTGTTGGATTTGCTGATTTCGACGTCGTCGAGAAATTTGAAGTTCCGCCCGTAGTTCAATCCGGCAAAAACACCGAGCGGCTTATCGAACATGAACAACGTATCACCCGCGCTGACGTTGAAGCTGGAATTGAGCGGCGAACTCTTGGACACGCCAGCGAAATCAGCTGTGCCGAGCTTTTGCAGCAACTCTTGTTCGGTGTTGGCTTGTTGTGCCCGTTGGCTGGCACGGGCCGCCGTCTCCCGCGAACTCGCCGGACCGGGGATGGGCGGCGCAGCAGTGAGCGCGAAAGTTTGCTCATCAATCATCTTTGGCGCAGTGGGCAGATCATACATCGCCATCGAACTGCGCGGGTCGGCGAGGAAGTTGCCTTTGAGATTGGATTGTTCGTTGTAAGAATTGCCGACGGTGGCTTTGACGAAGGGCTTGGCGGGAAACGACTTCGTGATCACATCAATCGTTCCGCCACCGGTGCCGCCAGGTTGATCGGGCGTCCAGGATTTGCTGATGGCCACGCGATCCACCATCGAAGACGGGAATAAATCCAGTGGCACGGAACGGCGATATGGATTGCCGCTCGGAATTTCCGCGCCATTGAACAGCGTGCTGGTGTAACGATCTGACAAGCCACGGATGACGGCGAACTTTCCATCCACGATGGTCGAGCCGGAAATCTTCGCAACGATGTCGCCCACATCGCGCACGGAAGATTTTGCAATTTGCTCAGAGCCGAAGGACTCGACTAATCCAGAAGCCTTCGCGCGCTCCACGAGTAGTTGCTTCACCGAGGTGGAAGTTGGCGCGAAGATCGGCTTCATCACCGGGCGTGGGGCGGGGCGGATAGCGGGTGCGGTGTTGGTTTGTCGGACTGAACCAGAGCCGCCGGATGTGGACGGACCGCTGGTTTGTTCGCGGGTGTCGTGGAAAAAACTGTCTCCGCCAGACGCGGGCGCATCGGATGCGACGGCCATGCGCGAGCCGCGAGTTGCCGAGGATTGCGCGCCTTGATTGATGGGCGGGAGTTTGGGCGCTTGAGCCTGTTGCTTTTGCTGCACCGGTTCGGGCTTCTTCTCTGGTTTCTTTTTATCGTCGGTGACGACCTGCAAAATCTTGTTCGTGATCTCCTCGATCTTGCCGGTCTTCCATGCCCAAATCAGAATACCGCCGATGATTGCACCGTGCAGTACGGCAGAGATCACCAGACTGGTGCGGTCTTTCTTGGGCTTGCGTTGGTCGCGGGACATGTGGGTTTGGTTTCGAGGACGAACACGAAGTGCGACGGCGAGAACTATGAAATCAGTGCGCTGCGAACTCGGTCGCCAAACCCACCTTGCTCACGTTGGCGGAGACGAGCACGTCCAGCACGCTGACGATCTTCTGATATTGAATCCGCGAATCGCCCCGCACCACGACGTTCAAGTCCGGGTCACTCTTCCGAAACTCCACCAGCGTGCGGAGCAGCTCAGGCTCGGTCATCTCCACCGTGTTCAGGAAAATCTTCCCGACGTTATCTACGGTGATGTAGTTGACCTTGGCCGCCGCATCCTTGGGACGACTCGCAGCGGTGGGCAGCGAAATGTTCATGTCATTTACGGCCGGCGCAGTGGTGATGATGAAGATCACCAGCAGCACGAACGCGAGATCGAGCAGCGGAGTGATGTTCAACTCTGACATCGTGTGATGACTGCTTGCGGAATACTTTTTCCTCCTCATGGTCGCTCTTGATTGGGTTGAGTGAATTACACGCCTGACATGGTGACGGTGCGTTCAGGTATCGGCTCGTGTTCTGCGAACCGATCCACCGCTCCCGCGCGCTCCGGAAAAATCTGCTTCAACGCCTCCGCCACTTCTTCCGCAATGGAGCGGTTGTCCACATAGACGTGTTCCATGGAGGTGGAGAGTTCGGAGTTGAAGTTGTCGAGTTCCTGCGTGATCGCGCGGATGGAAGTGATCATGTAGTTGTAGGAGAACATCGCGGGAATGGCGACGAACAGTCCGACGACAGTGGCGATGAGCGCGCCCGCCACGCCGGGAGCCATGGCGGTGAGGCTCGCGGCTTTGGCGATGGCGATGCCGGAGAATGTTTCCATCACGCCCCAGACCGTGCCGAGCAATCCAATGAACGGCCCGCCCGCGACAGCGGTGGAGAGAATAATCATTCCCTTCTCCAGCGAGAGCGCCTGTTGACCGACCGAGCGATCCAACACCACGCGCACGGACTCGAATGCTGATCCGCTGACTTTCGTGACAGTGGATTTCGCCAGTTGATCGGTTTGTCCCTGAGCAGATGACGCCGAACCAGACTTGGCTTTGGGCCGCACGGTGACGGGATTGTTCTTTAAGTGATAGGCCAGTTCCTCCGCGCCGGCGGCATAGACCTCAAAGGCGGGCGCGTCGGCGAAGTCTGATTTCTTGTTGAACAGTTCGAGCGGATCGCGCGTGGCGCGATAAGCCTCGAAGAATTTCTTGCCCGCCTTCTGCGCGAGATAAAGCTGCCGCGCCTTCTTGATGATGACCGTCCAACTAAAGAGCGAGACGACCGCCAACAAGCCGATGGTGACCTTTCCTTCGATGGTGGCTTTCTCCAAAGCGAAGGTCATCGCGTTGGCGAAGATGGGCGTGAATTCGATTTGCATAATTGTATTTAGGTTGGCGGGACGGTTTCAGCGCACTGAACTCGCAACTCCCGACACGACGAGGATGTGACGGTTACTTGTCGAACCTGCGACAGGCGGGTTACGAATGTGTGACAAGACTTCAATCTGCCGGAAGTCACCGCTTCGTAACGGCCACGCCACGGGATTGTCTTTGCGGTCGGTTGTCCTGTGCGCGTGCGAATGGTTATTCCGATCACCAGCTTTTCGACGATTTCCTTTGTCACCTGGGTGACAAAGGCACGGGCGGGTCAGGGCTTCAAACCGTGTGTGTCTGCGACCCGTCCGATCCACTTTTACGGCAACGAACGACTTCGCGGAATGTTGTTCCTCCGCGCTGCGGTACGCAAAGACACCAGCCGTCTCTTCTGACCATGAAATCGAAACGCGATCATCCCAACGTGTTCCTCAAACTCATCGCGCATCGCGAGCGCCGTCGTGAGAGAGCAGTGCGAAGTGAATTGTTGAGAGCGTGTTTCCGTAATTCGCTGACGGCGTGCGCCCGTCCTCGGGCGCAGCAACGGCCAATGCGAGAGGCTTTCAAAAAACAGTGAGCGCTTGGTTGTAGAACCCGGAAAGCGTTCGGGGCTGTGGCCAGAGACGACCACACTCCGTTTGCGGAGCACGCACTTCAGTAGGTGAGGATGATCTTTGGCGATTTCGACTCGCTGACCGGTGATTCATCAAACACGGGAACTACCTTCGTTGATGTGGTCTTGGATTCAGTTGTCGAAGCTTTCGCCCTAGGACGAACGACGTCAACGCTTCCGTCCGGCTTGAGCATCAGTCTGGCATCCGTCGAAATTCCAACCTTGGACTTCGGCATCGCTGTCGCGGACTTCAATTGAGAGCGAAGCATGGAAGGATCATTCAACTTTGCGAGCAGCGCGGCTTTGCTTGATTCGGCTTCGTTCAAAGCGCCTGATGTGGACTCCAGCTTCTTGCCACTCTCGACAACCTGGGTGCGCGTGGATTCCAACACGGCCTGCAACGTCTGGGCCTGCGCTTCGAGTTCACTGATGCTCGCGCGCAACAATACATTGCTGCGATTGACACCAGCAATCTGAGCGTCGCGATTACCCATCTCTGATTCCAAGCTGCGTATGCGATTGATCTGCTCGTTGAGTTGAGCAGACGTTGCCGACGCTTGATTGCTCGCAGACGTGAGGTCTGTCCTTTGCAAACCGAGTTGCACACGCAACGTCTCGGCGGTCGCGCCTTGCTCGGCGAGTTTGGCGGTGACTTCGGCCAGCCTGTTGGAAGTGGTCGTCAGTTCGCTGGTCGCGCCGGAAATTTTCCCAGCAGCACTGCGCCAGCCGCTGATGGCGACAGGAGCCACGATGGCGAGGATGAATAATAGAGGTGTGAAGAATTTGCTCATGGAAATATGATTTAGCTTTTGGCGGATGTTGTCTTCGTGTCTTGTCCGGGCGAGGCAAAGTTCTTCAGGAGAAACTTGCGGAAATTTTCACGACTGCTGCCATTCATCGTGCGCTCCAAAGTTCCCGTCGTGCCTTTGATGCGAAGCTTCACTTCTTTTGCGTTCGCAATGGCAGTGATTGCTTCGGGAGCAACCTTGTAATAAGTCGTCAAGAATCCGCGTCGAGTTTCCCAAGCAGTTTGCGGCGTGGCCTGCGTGCAACCAAATCGGACTCCATCGGCGAGGACGATGAGCGATTCACCGAAGGCGAGCGAGAACTCCGCCGGGGCAATTTCCGTGTAGAGGAAATAATCTGCGACAGGATTTTCGGACGTCTTCACCACGACGTTTGTGACGGGCGCGATGACTTGATTGGTGATCGTGGTGACGATGTAGTTTGTTTCGACCGTGATGACTTCATTTGTGCCGCTGGTGATGGACAGCGAATCGCGATTGATCGTCGCCTGACCGTTGAGCGTAGTGACAACCTGGATTGAACCTGAGCGGACGTTCTGGTTTGGCGCGGTGGCTACGGATTCATTGCGAGCGGTGGAGGTCGTCAAGCCGGATGAGCCGTTATTCCCTGAATTCGCAGCGGCAGAAACAGCATTCGTGTCAGCGGCTGTAATCGTGGCTGCGACGGTGTTGGTGAGCGAGGCGACCTGTGTGTTGCCAGATGTGGCAACGGTCAGATTGGTAGTGGAGGTGACGACGTAATTGGTGGTGAAGCTGATCGACGTGTTGGTTTGCGCCACGAAGCCCCTGCTCTCACGCGCGGCGTTGAGGCAAACCAGCGTGCGTGAGAAGACATTCGCAGAAACGGAATTGCCCGCCATCTTGTCCACTTTGATTTTCTCGAACTCGTCGTAGCGCGAAACGCGCGAGGAGGAACACGCCGCGAGACTCACTGAAACCAATGCCAGCCAGATATATTTCATAGCCCGCATTGTTGCATGAGTTACGGGATCGAAGTCAAAAGCGAATAGGGTCTGTCACCGAAATGTTACATGTCCGTTGCACAACCGTGAATCAGGAGTCACCTGCATGTCACTCAAATGCCATCTTTCTGACACGTTGGCAGGGGAGGATGCGTGCGGTTGGTTTGGTGGCCGCAACTTTTGTACAACTAATTTCCACGTTGAAGTTCAAGAGTTCACGGGCGATTCGCATCGTCCGAACGCGGGACGGAGCGGTCGCAAGGCCGCTCCGTTTTTTTGTTTGGATCAGGATGCGACCGGTTTCTCCGGCGGCGCAATCTTGCTTGAAGG
>JAYUAV010000158.1:0-7997 GCA_043741175.1 Verrucomicrobiota bacterium | reverse complement strand
ACGGCGGCGCTCAGTTGCGGTCCGGCTCCGCCTCGGCGGGATTCTCGCAACCCGGCTTCCACGCGATAGAGGTGTTGGATCTGGCGCAGGATCCATCCGGCCGTGCGCGGTGATTGTTCTTTGGCTTCGTAAAACTTACGGCGCACATGCGCCCAGCATCCCGCCAGTTCAATCTTGTTCTTGTCTCTGCGTCCGTTGGCGAAGCTGGGATACGCGGCGTAGCCGTCGCATTGCAACGTGCCGGTGAAGTCCGCTGGAATAATCTTGTCCAGGCACGCAGTGGCGCGGCTGGTTTCCCAGCGGTAAAACACGTCGCCGCCCGGACGATGCCCTGTCCACAAATAGCCTTGCTTGGTTTTTCCGTTGCCGGGTTCGAGATAATCAATCGGCGTTTCGTCCACCTGCACATAGCCACCGCCCATGACTCCGGTGCGGATGGTTTCATAAATGGGTTTCAACCAATCCGCCGCCAGCGCGACCCATCTGGCCAAGGTCTGTCGCGGCAACTGCACTTGATGACGACTCTGGAAAATTTGTTCCTGCCGGTAGAGCGGCAGATGATCGCAATACTTGCCAACCAAGATCGCGGCGATCAATCCGGGCGCGGGCAGGCTGCGATCCAACAACCGTTCCGGCAACTGCGCGATCACCGGCGCGGCATCCGCATCGGTGCGATGCACATACTTTTTGCGGATCGTGCGGCGACGCAGGAAGCGCGCGGGTTCGTAATCGAGTTGCTCGCTGACTTCCTGTCCGATGCAACGCCACGCTGCGGGCTGCGCTTTCACAGGCTCAGGCTCGATCACTTCTTCCACCACAGGCAAGTTGTCAGGAAGACGGGGCGTGCGATCTTTGCGCGAACGCACGACAGAGACTTCGGGCACAGATTGAACCACTGGTGTTTCAACAACGGTGGCAGCAGGCACTGCCATGAGAAGTTCCAACTGCGCGGGATCGAGAGCCTCACTGCTCGCGCCGAACACGCGACGCACCAACAGATCAATCTTCTGCCGAAGGAGTGCGTTCTCCGTTTCGAGCCGCGCGACGTTCTGTTGTGACGCGGACAGCGCGGCCTCGCATTGAGCGAGTCGGAGTTCTGTTTCGCGCGGCGTCATCGGTTGCGAACTCTGACTCCGTTGCAAACACCGTGTTCAAACTTTGTGAAAGATTTTTCAAAAAAGTTTTTACCCCTCTCGTTCATACCACGGACGCAACTTCGCCCCGCGCAAATCCACGCCATCGGTCAACAGTGCCAACGCCTGCGGCGTCAACTTCAACGTCGTCACCGACGGCTCAATGTTCTTCGGCCACGAAAACGTTCCCTGCTCCAGCCGCTTGGTCAGCACCCACAACCCCGTCCCATCCCAACACAGAATCTTGATCCGTGTATGCCGCCGATTGCTGAACACGAACAACGCGCCACCGCGCGGGTCCTCGCCGAGCCGCTCCGTCACCAACGCGTGCAGGCCGTTGAACCCTTTGCGCATGTCGCACGCTTCCAGTGCCACGAACACCTTCAAGCTCCCGGAAAAACTCAGCATGGCAAGGCGGGTTGACCCAACGCCCGTACCAACGCCGCCACGAGCGTCACCTGTTTCGTGTCATTGATCTCGACCCGCACGCCACACGGCAGATGAACGAGGAGGGGAGATTTATTTTGATCCACCGGTGCGGTCTGCTGGGACTGATCAACCACCGCCTCCATCCAGCGCACGGGGTTGTTCGACGCGTCCGACTTGACCGGAGGCTTGGTGACGGCGGTGGCTTTGCGCCTTCGTCGCCGCTGCTGCGCCCAGGTTGCGAACGTCTGGTATCTGATCCCGACAAACTCCGCAAACGCCACCCCGCTCATCCCGCTGCGCTCAAACTCATCCAGCAACACTTCCCGTCGAACCGCCGGAGTCTTCACACGCCACAGCACATCCGTTTTCAAAATCACTCCATCGGTCGGTGTCATATTCATCGTAGCACCAAGCCTACGACGCTTATGACCTCATTGAATAGTGGCGCCACGCGTGACGCTTACCGCGTACACACGATATTTGTAAGTGGTGTTGGCAAGCAGACCAGCGACTGAACCTGAAAACGTGTTGTATGTCGGCAAGCCCATAAACTTGCGCAAGCGACTGCGGCAACGTCCACGAGGTTCTTAAAAGCCGCACCACTCCGGATTCGCTGCAACAGAATTCTAATCTCTAACCACGGTAAAGTTTTTACTTCTTTATGCAGCCATCACGGCTCGGCGATGCAATACAGAAACTTCTCGCCGCGTAAATAAAGCTCGCGATCCGCCAGCGCGGGGGACGCGCTGAAGGAATCGTCCAGTTTGTTCACCGCCAGCACGGCATTCTCCCTGTGATGGCGGAGGACCACCGTCACCCCATCGCGACCCGTGACATAGATGCGACCGGCCGCCCCGACCGGCGACGCGAATATGAAATCGCCGATGCCTTCCAACCGCAACGCCTCACCGCGCAGTTTGCCGGTCAACGGTTCGAGACGGGAAAGGATGTTCTGATTGTGTCGCAGGAAATACAGCGTGTCGTCGTAGAGCAATGGCGAGGAAACATACGGCGTCATGCGATTCAGTTTCCACAGGACATTCGTCGTGCCCGTAATGTCGCCCTTCGCGCCCACGAGGCGGATGGCCAGCATCGCCTGCGAATAATAACTGTTCCCGGCTATCACCACGCCATCGGTGTACACCGGCGAAGACACGACATTATCCGTCAGGCCGGCGCATTCCCAAAGCAGTGCACCCGTCGCGAGATCGTAGCCGCGCACGCGCTTCGTCGCGCTCACGATCACCTGCAGCTTGCCATCATGCTCGACGATGAGCGGCGTGGCCCAGGCCGTTTTTTCGTCGCGCGACACTTTCCAGAGTTGTTTGCCGGTGCGCTTGTCGAACGCGTAGAGGAACGAATCGCCCTCCTGATCCCAGCAAACGATGAGCGTGTCGCCGTGGAGCACGGGCGAACTGCCTTCACCGTGCGCGTGCAATGTGTGCATCTTTCCCAAATCTTTCTGCCACTTCAGTTCGCCCTTCAGGTCTAGGCAGTAAAGCCCGCGCGAACCGAAAAAGACATACAGCCGTTCGCCATCGGTGACGGGCGAACTGGAGGCGAGGCTGCCGGTGGTGTGACCGCCTTCATGCGGCCATTCTTCCCGCAGCACTTTTTGCCACTGGACCTTTCCATCCTTCCGGCTGAGGGCGAGCACCAGAAATTGATGACGCTGCGTGACCGGCACGCTGTCGTGAACCCCGGGCGCATCATCGTGAACCGCCGGCTGCGCCTCACCGACCGGCGCGGCGGCCAGCACATAAACCGAATCGCCCCAGACGATGGGCGAGGAATGCGCCTTGCAAGGCATCGGAATTTTCCAACGCACATTATTCGTCTCACTCCATTGAATGGGCGGATTGGCGAGTGGCGCGACGCCATTGGCCAACGGCCCGCGCCACTGCGGCCAATGGCGCAACACTTCCGCACTGGGCCGCACCCTCGCGTCGCCGCCAAAAGCAAAGATCGCGAACAGGCAGCCGAGGAACGGCAGCACGCGCAGCGGTAAAATCATGGTGCAGATTTTGCCCGTTTGATTTAAGGGATGAAAGGCCGAACCGCAAAGGTGCGGGTCGCAGGGGCCAATCTGACTTGCCCCATTCCGCCTAGGCTGAAAAACGAAACGCCGTTCGCGTTTTCAGTAGTTAGATTCCATCACGCGGTTCTACTTAAGTTGGTAAGTTGAACGAGATTATCTTCCGGCGGCGATTTCAGAGAGGCTCAGATATTCAGTTACGAAGTCACCATTGAAGACATGGATGGCAAAGTAGTGAAGACATTCAGCGGCCCACAGACGACCATCCCCGCAGGTCAGACGACGAGCGTGAAAGCGTCTGCGCGTGTCACCGAAGCCATTGTTGAAACCAAAGTTTCATATTCCACCCGGCACCGGGGCTTTACCACCCGGGGCGCGACGACACCCAGCCGTAACGGTCTTTCCAACGCCAACAAGGAACGCTCCGCCACCATGGCCGAACAACTCTTCTGGAAACCGCTCGAACACTTGCAAACCACTTCGCCGGGATTCAGATCAGGTCGCACGGGCAAACGTCTCGCGCACCGCTTCAAGTGCGCCATCCACGTCGTGGACGCCACCACGCTCCAACTTGTCGCATCGGCTCTGGCGCGGCATGGCATGACGCATGTTTTCAATTCAGGGGAAGAGATGCCGTCGGTCAGTGAGCAGATGTTTTTGCCTGGCAGTCGGACGAATCCGCAGCTTGTCGCCGCCCGTTTCTTGTTGAAGCCCGGCAGGAAAAACGAGGATGCCGTGAAAACCTTTCAGCCTTACGACCGCGTTCAAGAGGAAAAAGCATTTAGTTAATGAAACTGCCTTACTTTTGGTCCTCTGCTGACTCTGCTGCTGGCATCTTGCGAATCATCTCAAGCTGCGCGGCCATCTTTGCGACGCGCTCGGATTGTGCGGTGGCGAGGTTGTTCGTCTCACCCAAATCTTCCTCCAGATTGAACAACTGCGGCTGTGGCGCGTTGCCGGTTTCCGTCTTCGTGGTCGGGTTCAAGCGCGCGCCGTTCGCGGGCGGAATGAACTTCCACGCGCCATCGCGCAACGCCAGCGGGCCGCCCTGTTCCACCAAACTCGTCCGACCGCGCGGTGATTCGCCGAGCAACGACGCGAGTTGGTTCTGGCTGTCCGGCGCGGTGCGCGCGTCGAACTTCTGCCCGGCCAACGCCGCCAAACTCGCCAGCAAATCAACCTGGCTCACGAGCGCGTCGGACACGCCCGGTTTCACGCGCGCCGGCCAGCGCACGATGAACGGCACGCGTGTTCCGGCTTCGTAGGCGCTGTATTTGTTGCCGCGCAACGGCCCGGGGGCACGATGCGCGCCGTTCAACTCACGCGCCTGATCCTTGTAGCCGTCGTCAAGAATCGGGCCGTTGTCGCTGGAGAAAATGATCAGCGTGTTCTCCGTCAACTTGAGCCGTTCCAGCGTTTCGAGAATCTGCCCGACGGCGTCATCGAGTTGCAGGATCACGTCGCCACGCGGGCCGAGGCCGGACTTGCCGGCGAAACGCGGATGCGGCACACGCGGAACGTGCGGCTCGTGCGTGGCGTAGTAGAGGAAGAACGGCGCGCGCTGATTCTTCTCGATGAACTCCTTCGCCTTGCCGAGAAACGTGTCGCCGAGATTTTCGTCCTGCCACAACGCCGCCTTGCCGCCGGTCATGTAGCCGATGCGCGAGATGCCGTTGAGGATGGATTGGTCGTGGCCATGGCTCGGGTGCATCGTGAGCAATTCAGGATTGTCCTTGCCCGTCGGCTCACCGGGAAAATTTGTTTGGTAGCTCACGCGGATGGGATCGTTCGTCGCGAGGCCGGTGAGGCGATGATTCTCCACGAACGCGCACGGCACGCGGTCGCCCGTGGCGGCCATGATGAATTCGTCGTCGAAGCCGATCTCCTGCGGGCCGGGTTTGATCTCGCCGTTCCAATTCACGTCGCCGTTGCCGAGGCCGAGATGCCATTTGCCCACGATGCCCGTGCGATAACCCGCCTGCTGCAAAACGGACGGCAGCGTGGTGCGGCCCGGCTGGATGATGAGCGCGGCATCGCCGGGCAAAATGTCCGTGCCCTTCCGCCGCCATGCGTATTCGCCGGTCAGCAACGAGTAACGCGACGGCGTGCAAGTCGCGGAGGTCGAGTGCCCATCGGTGAAACGCAGACCTTGTTTCGCCAGCCGATCAAGGTTCGGTGTCTTCAACGCCGTCGCGCCGTAGCAACCCACGTCGCCATATCCGAGATCGTCGGCGAGGATGAGAATGATGTTGGGTTTGGCGCTCGCGTGAACGGCGGCCATGACCAGCAGCAGCGCAAACACGCAGAGCAACTTTAGCTCGAGCGGAGCGCGGCGTTCACGCCGCTTCAACTTCCAAACTCCCAGCGGGCCGTGAGTTTCATGCGCCACGTCAATTTGAACATTGAAGCGGCGTGAACGCCGCGCTCCGTCACCGCATTGCATGAGGTTTGATAATTTCATTCGCTGATTTTTTTGTGGGCGAGTAGTTCGGGTTCGGCGTGGGCATTTGCGCGTTCATTTGCTTGCGCCACTCGTGCAGCCGCTTCGTGAGTTCGGCGGCTTTGGCTGAATTTTCCTTGGCGAGATTGTGCTGTTCACCGAGGTCGTTCTTCAAGTCATACAATTCGATGCTCATGTCCTCGAACCACTCGATTAGTTTGAAATCGCCGACGCGCACCGCACCGTGCGGCGCGCCGCCCTGGTTGCTGTAATGCGGGTAATGCCAGAACAGCGGGCGCTCCGGCAACGCGCCACCCTTGAGCGCCGGCACAATGCTCGCGCCATCCAGATGTTGCGCCGGACGCGCGGGCAGTCCCAGCATCTGAAGAATGGTCGGATAAAAATCGGCGGAGATCGTCTGCGCGTGGCTCACGCTGCCGGGCGCGATGACGCCGGGCCATTTGATGAGGAGCGGTTCGCGCACGCCGCCTTCGTAAGCCCAACCCTTGCCGGTGCGGAGCGGAAGATTCGCCGTGGGCGAACCTTCGGCGGTCGAGAGTCCACCGTTGTCCGAGGTGAAAATGACGATGGTGTTCGTTTCCAGATTGAGTTCCTTGAGCCGGGCCATGACGCGGCCCACGCTGTCATCGAGGCTTTCCACCATCGCGCCATAAACGGGATGATCCTGCACCTGCCGCACCTGACGCCCGTGATCAGGAATAAATTTTTCGCGCGACGGGTCGAGCTTCGCGGCCTTGGTCTTGTATTTTTCAACGACCTCAGGCTTCGCCTGCAACGGCGTGTGCACGGCGTATTGCGAGAACCAAAGCAGGAACGGTTTTTTATTTTCCGCCGCGCGCGTCACAAATTTCAACGCCTCGTCGGTCAACCGCTCGTTCAAGTATTCGCCCGGCGGGCCATCGGTCAAATTCGGCAGCCGGTAGGGACTGAAATATGTTCCCGGACTTCCGGCGCGACTGCCGCCGATGTTCACATCGAAGCCCTGTTGCGTGGGCCAGTGATTCGTGGATTCGCCGAGATGCCACTTGCCGACGAACGCCGTCTGATAGCCCGCGTCGCGCAACGCCTCCGCGAGCGTCACTTCTTCGAGCGGCAGAAAAATCTGGAATTCTGGGCGGTTCAGTTTTTGATCCGGCCGGTTCGGGCGACCGGGCAACCAGTCCGTGAGATGCAGCCGCGCCGGAGATTTGCCCGTGAGAATGCTCGCGCGCGTCGGCGAGCAGACATTGCACGCCGCGTAGGCATCGGTGAAGCGCATGCCCTGTTTCGCGAGCGAATCCAAATGCGGCGTCTCGTAAAACGTGCTGCCGTAACATCCGAGGTCCGTCCAGCCAAGATCGTCCGCGAGGATGAAGATGACGTTCGGCCTGTCAGCGGCACTCGCCTGCACGAATGTCAGCAAGATCAGAACGGCTTTGAGCAAATTCCTAAACGTCCTCACGTGAATCATGCCGTGCGATAGGCTTCGCCCACGGGCGTGAGCGTTCCGTCGTCGTTGAACAAGGCGCACGGGCCGAGAGGCGCGCTGTCCGGCTTGGCGGGAAACCACGCGTAACGCTCGACAAACTTGCACGCATCCAACTGGGGCAGCACTTTTTGGACGAACTCCACCACCTGCTCCGGTCGAAATTTATTTTCCGCGCGGGTCTTGGCGTTCCAGTCGCCCACGGCGAATTCCGTGATCCAAAGAGGTCGTCCGAACAGCTCATGCACCGCCGCGAGCCGTTTCATCAACGCATCCGCGTTCGGCCCGCCGTAGGAATGCACGGTCACAAAATCCACGCGCAGCTTGCGTTCGTCCACGCCCTTCATGAACGCCTTCATCCAATCCTTGTCGGGATGCACGCCCGCCGGGCTGCCGAGCCGCACGCCGAGCTCCATCAGTTTCGGCCATTGTTCCAACGCTTCTTCAACGGTCACGTTGCCCTGCTTTTTCTGA
>JAYUAV010000157.1:0-4058 GCA_043741175.1 Verrucomicrobiota bacterium | reverse complement strand
CCGTCCGGAAGCACGCAGGCCAAGCATTTCATCCACTGCCACTCGGGCGTTGAAGCGGCCTGAAGGCCGCGCTCCGGGGGCAGTGTCAAGATGCGCCCGGTGGGAATTGCGAATGTTTTCTTGCGGGCGTGCCCTGAAGGGTTTCAGGGCTGAGGCGCGATTAGGCGCGTTCCATGTATTTGCCCGTGCGGGTATCAATCTTGATCTTCTCGCCGGTCTTGATGAAGAGGGGTGCTTGCACGGTGATGCCGGTCTCGATGGTTACAGCTTTCTGCACGTTGTTGGCGGAGTCGCCGCGAACGCCTTCGGGCGCATCGGTCACCGTGAGGATCACGCTCGGCGGGATTTCCACAATGACAGCTTTCTCATCCACGAAAGTGATCGTCACCAATCCGTTTTCAACGAGATAATTTTTGGCGTCGCCAACAAGATCAGGGATGAGCGTGACGGTTTCATAATTCTCCGGGTCGGTGAAAACGTAATCTGATCCGTCCTTGTAACTAAACTCCATCTTCTTGGTCATCATCGGCACGGTCTCAACTTTTTCCGTGGAACTGAAGCGGACGTCGGAAGATTTGCCCGTGCGGATGCTGCGCAAAGTGGCTTGGACGAAAGCGCGAAGATTGCCTGGCGTGCGGTGCTGCACATCGAGAACTACGCTGATGTCACCGTTGTAATTGATCGCCTGTCCGCGGCGGAGGTCGTTTGCGTTGACTGCCATAAATCGTTCTGGTTTTCGGTTGTTTTGCCCCAGATGGGGAGCTTTTAGGTTAGGCGAGAAGCGATTGAAGGCAAGTCTCGTTTTCGGTACGTTCTATGTGACGCTGCATAGCGAGACGGACATTTTACCTTACAACGAAAGTTCTACTGTTTCGGCGGCGCAGCCAATCAGGAAACATGCTCGAAGCGAATTGCAGCGTGTTCATTAATGGTTCGGAAAACACCTCGACACCGCCAAAGATTTCCCGAATAGAAGATTCTTCGCTATTTTCGGCGGGGCGTGATCCCTCGGCTCGAATTTACCAAGCGGAGGCGCGTTGGCCTCCCTCTCTCCTCCTGCGGCGACGGGCGCGATTACGCCCAACGAAGCAGTTTCGCGATTCTCGTGAAGCTTTCAGGCGCAAAGCCCATCGCTCTCTTTAATTGATAGTCACGCTCGATGATGTTCGGATTATTCTGCGCGGCGCGATAATCTTTCCAACTCACAAACCCGCGCATCCAAGCCCAAAGCCCGTTCATCGGCACAGGAAAATCGCTGCCATGCAAAATGCGTGAGGCGAGCGGTTCTTGGATGCACTTGCCGACATGTCGTCCGCGCAACGGAACATTGAACGCGCTGGAATCGCCATACAGATTCGGAAAGCGCGTGGTCATTTCGGCAAAGATGTGGAAATACTCCGGGTCAGTCAGGCCGCTCTTCGTGCCGCTGTGTGCGGCGATCACTGTCACGCCACATTCGAGAGGCAACGTCAGCAGTCGTGGATCGGCGTAATCAGGGCGCACCACTGGCAGTGTATGTTCGCCGCCGGTATGAGCGAGCAGCGGCAATTTCGCTTCTGCCATGCGTTCCCAGAATTTTGTGAGCCGCTTATCGGAGCAGTTAAAGTTCTGGCAATTCGGCAGGCACTTCATCATCACCGCACCGCCAGCAAGACAACGTTCCAACTCGTCAATCGCATCTGGTCGCGCCGGGTGAATGGAAATGGCAGGCAAAAACTCCGGGTGTTTCTTCGCCAGCGACAACACGTAATCGTTCGGCACATAGAACGAACCCACACCCGGCATCACCTTGCCGTTCTCATCGTGAACATCATCCTGCGCGAGGATCACGACTGCGCTGAGTGACGACGCGCGAACCAGTTCCAACAATCGCGCCACGTAAAGCCCGTCTAGGTCGCCTGTCATCGCGGAGCTTGGCAGGCCGATGTGTCGCAACATCATCTTCGCCAGTGGACGATGCCATCCGGTGACATTGATCCAGCAACCCGTCCCGCCCGTGCCGTTGCCGACGATGTGGACGTGCATGTCAATCGGTCGGGACAAATCTTTTTGTGTGGTTGGATTCATTGAAGGCTTAACCGCCGCGTAGATAATTATCTCACCCGACACAAAATTTATTTGTTTCTCGTTGACCGGAACCCCCGTTCCGTGGCGAGCCGCCAGATCAGCCCGCCCGCTTATTCGCCCGCTTATTCGCCCGGTGATTCAATACCGAGTGTTTCCCCGCTTTGTAGCTTTCTGAAATCGCTGTCGTGATGAATTGCTTGGCGAGTTCCGTGGCAGTGAGAAGTTTTTCGCCTCGCGCCAAATGGGCTGTGACCGCCGCCGAGTAGGTGCAACCCGTGCCGTGAGTTGAAACTCCACGTATGCGTTTCGCCTCTAATTCACACATCACGCTGCCGTCGTAGAAGACATCAATCGCCTCGGATCGAAGTTTGAGATGCCCACCTTTGAGAAGCACCGCGCAACCATGTCGCTCGTGCAACTCAAGCGCAGCGTGCTTCAACTGCTCAACAGTGGAGAGATTCCTGCCGACCAATAATTTCGCTTCATCCAGATTCGGAGTGATGAGCATAGCGAGCGGCAACAGATAAGATTTCAGTGCGCGAATCGCAGAAGATTTGAGCAACACCGCTCCGCTCGTCGCGATCATCACGGGATCCACAATCAGCGGCGGACGATTCTGGTGTTCAAAGAACTCTGCGACCGTGCGGATGATTTCTGTTGAGAACAACATCCCGGTCTTCACGGCGCGCGGCGGAAGTTCTGCGAAGACGGATTCAATCTGCTTCCGCACGATGTCTGCACGAATGGGTTGGATGCCGCTCACGCCTTTTGGATTTTGTGCGGTGACGCAAGTGATAGCCGTCGTGCCATGACAGCCAAGCGCGGTGAAGGTTATCAAGTCCGCCTGTACACCTGCGCCGCCGCCGCTGTCTGAACCGGCGATGGTGAGAGCGATGGGCAATGATGTACGCTTCATGAATTGGAAACTGATCGCTAGGGAACTGGCGGAAGCGGGCTAGCGTGGTCTTTGAGCCATAAGAAATCAGGATTGTTGGAAGAGACAGAGTCGAAATGCCCGCCGTCTCCGGCCACACCGCCGCTCTTTGCTGCATTGATGGTTTCAGTGTCGCGCCACCGCTTGGCTTCAACATGACTGTCAGCAAAGGCCAGCGTTCCACTATTATTGTGCTCGGCGCTTGGGCGATGATAGAACCAAGTGCTGTTGAAGAGTGCAAATGCTGGTTGGCAGACATTCAGCGGCGCGCCATCAATGAAGGTGAAAAATTGGCTGCTATCGTAGCGAGCAAGGTCAGTCTGTTTCCGAAAAGTCACTCGACTCGCTGAAAAAATACTATCATCCGGAGTTTGCCAGTTAAAAAAACAATTCAGCGCATAGCTTCGTAATTTTGGATAGGTCACCCCCAACCAGGCAGGTTCGTTCCGATCTGCGGGGCATTTGTAAACTCCGACAGTTTTAAGATACGCGGCGAACAGCGCGTATTGTGGATCTAACAAGTAGGCGCGATTGGTAAAATACCTAGGGAAGATATGTTCGCTACCAGCAACCCAAAGTTTAACATTGGGTGTTGGAGATGTGATGAAACCGTTTGGCACCAGATAACCAGAGTTGTCATCGGTATAAAGCTGGGAGGTGATCGCTAGTTGGCGAAGATTACCAATACATTGCACCTGATAAGCCTTCGCCTTGGCTTTTGAAAGCACAGGCAACAACATCGCGGCAAGAATCGCGATGATGGCGATGACCACCAGCAACTCGATCAGGGTAAAACCTGTTTTACGGTTGCGGTTCGGAATCACGAGCTTGTTTTACCATGCCTTCCGCCCACACAGCAAACCGGAAAGATGGGGCATAAAATTATTTACGTTTGAACAACCACACGATGAACACCAATGCCGCGAGGCCGACGCCGATCAGCCACGGACTCACGCGGGGCGAGTCGTTGATGTTCACGTCGCCCGCCGTGGATGTGGATGCGGCTTGGCTCACTTGCGGCTGAACATGACGAGCGCAACGACTGCCACGACGCCCA
>JAYUAV010000156.1:0-13871 GCA_043741175.1 Verrucomicrobiota bacterium | reverse complement strand
TCCAAGCCGTCAGACGTATTTTCTAGGCCGCTTGAGGTGCATAAGCCCTCAGCAATCGTTGAATTTTGAAACCCGCGCTTTATTCAGCGTTTCCCTAGGATAATTTGATGGTGTGCTACGAATCGGAATTGGAGCGGTAGCATGGGGTGACCAACGTAGCGGAAGATCGGCGGGGTGCGAAACGGGTGGAAACATTGGGTCAGGCGTGTGCGAAAAAAGGCACGCCATTATCACGCTGGCACTGCAAGCCCGGCGCGCCGCGCAGCGGAGGTGAAGTTCGTGCGGTGGTTGCCGCCAGTCCTTGCGTGACCACGCTGCGGAAGCCACCGATGTGCTCCGCCTCAAGACTCTATAGCCACAAAGGTTGGACACCGTTCCTGAAAAGTCAAAAAACCGACAATTTGAATTTTTTGGGGAAAAACTATGGCGACCCTACCGGGAATCGAACCCGGGCTACCTCCGTGAAAGGGAGGTGTCCTAACCGCTAGACCATAGGGTCGTCGAGGGGCGGCATTGTATGGATGAAAAAGAGCATGTCACGAAAAAATCTGAATCAATTTCTTGCCAAGCGACGCGCGAGGAAGTTGAATATGCGCCCTTCGACGGTATGGCTGGGTAGCTCAGTTGGTAGAGCAGCGGATTGAAAATCCGCGTGTCGGCGGTTCAATTCCGCCCCCAGCCACCACTTCCTATACTTTGGCACAAAGGAGTTGCAGATTAAAACATCGCAACTGTCAGCAAAAGTGCCCGCAGATTTCTGACTCGCTGGAAGGTTGGAGGTTGGTAAAACCTTTTCAGCGGTTCTTCGCTGTTTTCGGTGGAGCGACAAAGCATGATGAGAAATTGTCGAGCGGCGGCGTAGAATTCTCCCTCGCCCCTTCCGAAGGGGAGAGGGAAGCCGTGGTAGCCCGGTCGCTTCAGATTCGTGGCTCCACCGAAAACAGCGAAGAACTGGTGCTTTGATGCAAAAAACAAAGAAACAACCGCTTGGGAAAAATTAAAACGCTTTACACTGACATTGTGAATAACTAGGCTCATTCATCATAATTTTGAAATAAGATAAGTATGGAATCCAAAGAAAAGACGATCTCAACATTCAAGCTGCACGAGAAAGACACTGGCTCTGCTGACGTTCAAATCGCGCTCCTCACACAGCGTATCAATCACCTTACCGAGCATCTGCAAGGCAACAAGAAAGACCACAGTTCACGTCGCGGTCTTCTGGTGATGGTCGGTCAACGCCGCCGTCTGCTCGACTATTTGCATGACACGGATAAGCCGCGTTATCAGGCGGTGACCAAGAAGCTGAAATTGCGTCGTTAATTTTCCAAAGCGCGTGGCTAGTGCCGCGCGCTTTTCGTTTCAACCAGTCGGGTCAAAAGCGCGAACGGCCCGTTTTTCAAGAACAAGTTCGAGCGACAAAGACCGCTACCCCGGGTGATTTCAGTGAACTCCGAAACTTTCGGGTTTCACTGAAGTTTCTCGGTGGTGGCGGCAATCAAACTACCATGCCATCAAAAATAACCGCCCAAGTAGGCGACAAACAAATCACCATCGAAACTGGCAAGTTGGCCAAACAGGCTGACGGTGCCGTGACTGTTCAACTCGGAGAAACCGTCATCATCGTCGCGGCCGTGGCCGCAACGAAAGCGAAAGAAGGGCAAGACTTCTTCCCGCTCACCGTTGACTACCGCGAGAAGGCCGCAGCAGCCGGGAAATTCCCCGGAGGCTATTTTAAGCGCGAAGGTCGCCCGACGGAAAAAGAAATTCTCACATGCCGCCTCACGGATCGTCCGATCCGTCCGCTGTTCCCCAAAGGTTGGTATAACGAAGTGCAAGTGCAGACTGTTGTCCTCAGTGCTGACGGCGAGAACGATCCCGATATCCTCAGTATCATCGGCGCGAGCGCGTCATTGATGGTCAGCGATATTCCGTGGGACGGTCCGCTCGGTGCCGTGCGCGTCGGTCGCATCAACGGAAAGTTTGTTGCGAATCCCACGCACGCTGAAATGAAGGAGAGCGATCTCGATCTCGTTTACGTCGGCAACGCGACTGACATCGTGATGTATGAAGGCGCTGCTAAGGAGATCACAGAAGCTGATTTCGCCGCTGCATTAAAGTTCGGTCAAGACGCCTGCGCTCCGTTGATTGCAGCACAAAACGAACTTGCCGCCAAAGCTGGCAAGAAAAAGCGCGCCATCACTTTGAACATCGTCCCCGACGAAATCCTGCAAGAAGCCAAGAAGCTCGCTGGTGATCGTTTCGTTCCCGCGCTGCTCACTCCGGGCAAGCTGAATCGCGAAGCCGCGTGCAAAGCCATTCAAGACGAAGTCGGCGCAAAGCTTGTTGAAAAGTTTGGTGCTGAAAAAGTCACCAAGTTTGTCATCAACGACGCGTTCTATTACATCCAAAAGGAAGCGGTTCGTGGTTTGGTTCTGAACCACGGCAAACGTCTGGATGGCCGCACGTTTGATGTCGTTCGTCCGATTTCGAGCGAAGTCAGCATTCTTCCTCGCGCTCACGGTTCGGCACTTTTCGCCCGTGGCGAAACACAGGCCGTGTCGCTCGTGACGCTTGGAACTGGCGATGACGTGCAGGAGTTTGATTCTTACACCGGCGGCGGAAACGAGAAGCGTTTCATCCTTCACTACAACTTCCCGAATTTCTCGGTTGGAGAAACAGGACGCATCAGCGGCCCTGGTCGTCGCGAAATCGGTCACGGCGCGCTCGCAGAACGCAGTATCGCCTCAATGATTCCGTTGGACACATATCCTTATGCGGTGCGTGTGGTCAGTGAAATCATGGAGTCGAATGGTTCGACTTCGATGGCTTCTGTTTGCGGTGGCACGCTCGCTTTGTTGGATGCTGGTGTTCCGATGATCCGCCCGGTGGCTGGAATTAGCGTCGGTATCTGCACCGAATACGGCAACGACAAGAAGATTTCAAAATACCAACTGCTCACCGACATCATCGGTTGGGAAGATGCGTATTGCGACATGGATTGCAAAATAGCTGGAACAGAGAAGGGAATCACCGGCTTCCAACTGGATCTCAAGCTCAAGGGAATTCCTCATTCCATCATGGCCGAGACGGTTGAAAAAGCCCGTGTCGCTCGTTTGGGAATTCTTGCTGAGATGGCGAAAACTATTTCCGAGCCTCGCAAGGACATCAGCAAGTACGCGCCTCGTATCACTACGCTGAAGATCAATCCTGAAAAGATCGGCGCACTCATCGGACCCGGCGGCAAGAACATCAAGAAGCTTGTCGAAGAATCCGGCTGCGAAATTGACATCGAAGATGATGGTTCAGTGAACATCTTCTCCGTCTCTGCTGAAGGCATGAAGATCGCCGTTGATCATATCACCGGCATGTCAGCCGAAGCTGAGATCGGGAAAATCTATCGCGGCAAAGTTGTCACGATCAAAGAATTCGGTGCGTTCGTAGAATTCCTTCCGGGCAAAGACGGCTTGGTTCACATCAGCGAGCTGGCGAACTTCCGAGTCAAGAAGACCGAAGACATTTGCAAAATTGGTGATGACATCCAAGTAAAGTGTCTTGGCGTTGACGAAAAAGGACGCGTTCGTTTATCCCGTAAGGCGGCGATGGAAGATCGCGACAAAGAAATGTCGCCCGCCGCAGAGCCGGCCACGGCAAACTAAACACTCACGTAAAATTGCTGATTCAACTGGCGAGACGGCCTTGGCTGTTCTCGCCAGTTTTTTTGATTTCAACCGCTCTGCGTATTGAAACACCCTTGCAAGTGTTAATCGGCGATTTGTTATTGTTCGCGAAGAAACGTTAAACGACCAGTTTTTCCTGATGAGAAATCATTTCTCCAACAGGAAGAAAAGACGAAACCTCTTTATTCCCCGCTTTTTCAAGGTCGCTTTGTCCGTGGACTGGAGGAGTTTTTCAACTCACGAACGTATTCGATGAATTGTTGGCTTGCTTGTCTGGATTTCAACCTTGCGTTTTGGGTCGTTGACCGGAAGACTGCGCGCTCATTTATGGATACCAATATCGAAGAAACACCGGCCATGTTTAATGCAATGGCGTGGCTTGAGAAAAACAAGAAGCAGGTCGTGTTCGGTTTGATCGGCGTTGCCGTGATCGCCGTCATCATCGCTTCTGCCAACGCGTCCAAGCGCGAAAAAGAACAAAAGGCCGGGCAAGAATTGTCCCGCGCGTTACTCTCGCCGATGTTGAATCGCACCAGCGAGGCCGAGTCTGCGGAGGGTTTGCTCAAGGTCGCGGCGGCCAACAGCGGAACGCCAGCGGGTCAACAGGCGTTGCTGCTCGCGGGCGGAGCGTTGTATGGCGACGGAAAATTTGCGGAAGCGCAGGCGGCGTTTGAGCGTTTCGGGCGCGAACATTCCGGTAGCGAATTGGCGCCGCAGGCATTGTATGGTGTCGGCGCGGCGTTGGCGGCTCAGGGAAAACTCGATGAAGCAGGCAAGTCATACAAGGAAACCGTGGATCGCTACCCCAACTCTCAAGTGGCAAAGCAAGCGCGTTACTCGCTGGCGGGCGTGTTGAGGGGGCAGGGCAAACTCGAACAGGCGGCGGCGCTTTATGAGGAAGTTGGACGTGGTGACCAGGGCAGTTCTCTCGGCAATGAGGCGTCGCAACGAGCAGAAGAAATCCGCGCCAAACTTCCGGCAGTTGTTGCCCCCGCGCCTATCCCCGGAACAATTGCTCCCGCCGCCGCGAAGTAATTTCTCTCCATGAATCAAACTCTCGCCAAGCAATGCGTGGCCGAATTCATCGGCACGTTCGCGCTCTGTTTCGTTGGCATCCTCGCCATCCATCATAATCCCGGATTGCTCGGTGTCGCGCTGGCGCATGGGTTGACGATTGCGGTGATGGCTTCTGCATTCGGCGCGATTTCCGGCGGACAATTTAATCCAGCGGTATCTGTGGCGTTGTTCGTGGCGGGAAAAATGGACGCGATGCGTGCGGGTGCTTACATCGTCACGCAGTTGGTGGCAGCAGCAACAGCGGGTTTTCTGATTGTTGGAATGACCGGGGATGCGGGCAAGGGAATCGTCGCGGCTGGCACACCAGACCTCGGTGCGACAGTGACGCAGTTTCAAGGCATCATCATGGAAGCCGTTCTCACATTCTTCCTCGTCGTCGTGATTTTCGGAACTGCCGTGGATTCCCGCGCGCCGAGGCTTGGCGGGCTGGCCATCGGCCTTACGGTCGCGCTGGACATTCTTGCTGGCGGCCCGATTAGCGGCGCGGCGATGAATCCCGCACGAGTTTTTGGCCCAGCACTCGCAAGCGGTCACTGGAATAATCACATCGTCTATTGGATCGGACCGCTCGTCGGCGGCGCGTTGGCTGGATTGATCTACGGACGTTTCCTCATCAAAGAATCTAAGTAATCTTCAACTGGAGAGGTCGGGAGTTTTCTTCGCACCATGAAATTAACTATCATCGGAACGGGCTACGTCGGGCTGGTCACGGGAACGTGTTTTGCGGAAGTCGGCCACCACGTCATCTGTGTGGATAGCGACGCGAACAAAGTTGAGATGCTCAAGCGCGGCGGTATTCCCATCTACGAACCCGGTCTTGAAGAACTCGTCAAAAAGAATGTTGCAGATGGGCGACTAAGTTTCACGAACAGCACGGCAGAAGGGGTTGAGAAGTCGGACGTCATCTTCATTGCCGTCCCCACGCCTCCGCAGCCGGATGGCTCCGTGGATTTGAGTTACATTGAACGCGTGGCGCGTGACATCGCCGGGGCGATGACCAGCTACAAGATCGTCGTGGATAAAAGCACCGTGCCGGTCAAGACGGGCGACAAGGTGGCCGAGACGATCAAGCGTTACTGCAAGGCGCAGGTGGAGTTTGACGTGGTGAGCAATCCTGAATTTCTCCGTGAAGGTTTTGCGGTGGACGATTTGATGAATCCGGATCGTGTCGTGGTGGGCGTGCGCTCCCAGCGTCCCGTCGCCGCGATGAAGGAAGTCTATGCGCCGTTCAACGCGCCGATCATCATCACCGACATCAATTCGGCGGAACTCATCAAGCACGCGTCCAATTCTTTCCTCGCGTTAAAAATTTCCTACATCAACGCCGTCGCGATTTTATGCGAAGCCGCAGGCGCGAACGTGCAGGAAGTCGCCATTGGCATGGGCTTGGATGATCGCATCGGGCGGCGCTTCCTGAATGCGGGCATCGGATTCGGCGGCAGTTGTTTTCCCAAAGACCTCAGCGCATTCATCAAAATCTCCGAACAAGTCGGCTACGATTTCCGATTGCTCAAGGAGGTGCAGCGAATCAACGCCGAGCAGATGGAACGCTTCGTCAAAAAAATCACCGAGACGCTGTGGGTGTTGAAGGACAAAAAAATCGCTGTACTCGGACTCGCGTTCAAACAGAACACTGACGACGTGCGCTCGTCTCCCGCTATTGATCTTTGCCAAAGGATGTTGAAGGAAGGCGCGACGTTGCGCGTTCACGACCCCAAGGCGATGGACAAGGCGCGTGCGGTTTTACCCAACGTGACTTTCGTGGATGACATGAATGATGTCGCGCTGGGTTGCGATGCCATCGTGGTTGCAACCGAGTGGGATGAATTTAAGAAACTCGATCTCGAACGGTCACGCAAGGCTCTCTCTGTGCCGATCATGTTCGATGGCCGGAATCTTTTCGATCCGCAGGAGATGGAAAAGCTCGGATGGATTTACAAGAGCATCGGGCGATGAGCGACTCTTCGCGAGTCGATCACGTAAATAAAAAAGCCGGAGCGAGTTTCCTCGTCTCCGGCTTTGCGGTGTTTCTTGGTGTTATGTCTATACGCCTTGGTTGTCTCCAACCAAATCTTACGTGGCCATGTGCGAGATGGTATCACTCCAATCCGAATAACCGGTGCTACCACCGATGGCACGGAATTGGAAATCATACATCTGGCCCGGTATCAAATCCTCCTGCTCAATGCGGGATGATTTTGTGAAGATGCCTGAACTCTGCCAGTCGCCAGCACCCTGCTTGCGGCGTGCTTCAATAGCGCGATAATTCGGGATCGCCTTCAAGCGCATCATCAACTTCGTGCTTTGGAAGTTATCAATGTTATCCACCACCGGCTTGGGCAGCGGAGCGGATGTGGTGTTGGTGCTTGCTGCCAGGAAGCCTGACGAGAGCAAGCCCGGCAAGTCTGTGCCCGCGATGGATTGCACATAACTCGCGTTCTGACGCAACGCCGCGATCAACTCCTCACGCGCCACGTCCTTTTCTGCTTTTGCCAACCGGCCACCATCAGCGGCAGCCGCGACCTTCGTGACGAACGTCGCCGTCAACGTCGTCACCACGGACAACGCAACCGTGGGGGCAGTGAACAACGGATTGCCCGTCATGCCTGCGATGGTGGATGTGGAAAAATCACTCAAGTCGCCATCCGGCAACTGAGCGAACGAGAGTGCAACTCTCTGATTTAACTTTGCCATACTAATTTTCTCTTTCTGTTAGAGCAATATCGGAAATTATGTAGCGATATGCCGTGGATAAGACGCTGTATTTACGGGAGTTTTCGTGAGAAAGGACGCCACATGTCTAATGGAAACGCTCTAATGATTAACCGTCAGTGCAACGTCGAACACAACAGAACGAGCATGGACAAACTCACACGAGCCGCCGCGACATCATTCGTTCGCTGGCGGACGATTAGCCAACGCTGTGCCAAGCGTGCTTTTGCTGAAAACCTCAGGAAATTCGCACATCAGAACAGGGCGACGCGGAAAATAATTCCTCCCGCGCGAGTTGGAGGTAGGAAAAATTTGCCGCCAG
The DNA here is from genome assembly GCA_043741175.1 of Verrucomicrobiota bacterium. GTDB lineage: Bacteria > Verrucomicrobiota > Verrucomicrobiia > Limisphaerales > JADLHS01 > JADLHS01. The sequence goes on along the minus strand of JAYUAV010000156.1, from coordinate 6,080 downwards.
ACGGGACGATGCGAGCATTTCTTTGGGGATTAAAATCGTTCCCTTGGGGACTTAAATGATTCCGTAGGAAACTAAAATCATTTCCTTGGGAACTAAAACGCTTCCATTGGAGACTTGTTGCCCGGTCGGTGATGGGATCGCGATAGCCGATGCGGCGCAGCGGGGCGGGATAATCGTGTTTGGGCCTTCAGGCCGGTCATCACGACGGTCTGGTCGAAGCGCAAGCCGGTGGTTTTAGCCACGGGCCGGGAGTAACGGCGGGCGCACCGGAAGTTTTGCTTGGCGCGGGTGACGAAGAAAGCACCGCACTGATGAATCCGATGCCAGCGGGCGAAGTCCAGGTAGCCGCGATCCATGATGTAAAACGAACCGGCTTCCCAGACCAGTTGGTCGAGGATGTTCACGTCATGCACACTGCCTGTGGAGATAATGATGACGGTGGGAAAGTTGCCTTGGAGGGTCAGCAGCGTGTGCAGTTTGATGGCGGCCTTGTGCCGGCGGAACGTAGCCCACGGAAAGAGTGCGAGGCAGAGGTCAATGGTGGTGGAGTCCAGCGCATAAGCCGCCGCTTGGAGTTCAAAGCCAAAGGGTTCATCGGCGTAGAGTGCAGTGGCTTGCTGGATGAGCACCTGGGCGAAGTCGGCGAAGATACGCCAGTCCCGCTTTTCATTGGCCACCGCCAACGTGTTGCGGGCAGTGGGTTGGCGGATGCCAGCGTGATAGAGTTTCGGGCCGAGGGCCGCCAGACAGGTTTCGATGTCACGCAAACTTTCGCGCCACGTCAGTTGGGCAAACGCCAGCACGAGGAACTGTTCGTAGGTGGGCAGCTTGCGGACACGGAAGTTGCCGTGGTAACGGGCGACACACTTGTCGAATTCATATTTGGGCAGGAAGTCGAGGAGTTGGGCGAAGACGGTGCGACCTTCGTTCATAAGGTGAAAACCGCTGGATTGCGGGGAACACCCTCGGAGAGTCGTCGCAGAATTGAAATCGAAAAAAGACCGGACAGCGAGAAGACCCAGATTTTATAGGGCTGATATCGTTGTCATGAAAACCTTAACGGGACAGTAGTGGGTGGTTATATACACAGCCTTGCCGTGAAGTCTGATGGCACCGTTGTGGCATGGGGTTATAACGGGTCTGGACAAACAAACGTACCTGTCGGCCTATCAAACGTTGTTGGCGTGGCGGGTGGTCTTTATCACAGCGTGGCGTTGGTTGGTGACGGCACAGTGCGGGCGTGGGGTTACAATGCCTTCGGGCAGACCAATGTGCCCACTTCATTGACGAACGCCGTGGCGATTGACGCTGGTTGGCATTTTAACGTCGCACTCAAGTCTGATGGGACGGTTGTCACGTGGGGGCAAAATACTGTTGGACAGGCGAGCGTCCCTTCGAAACTAACTAACGTCGTAGCTGTCTCAGCGGCCTTTAATCATACTCTCGCGTTAGTTGGTAATGCGCCGCCAGTCACCAACGCACAGATGAGCAATCCAACTTTATCCACGAACGGTTTCAGCGTCTCAGTGCCAACGCAAAGCGGGCGCGTTTACCGGATGGAACACAAGAGTTCACTTGCTGATGCGGAGTGGACGGCGTTGCCATTGGTCGCAGGTAACGGAATTAATCTTGTTCTCACTGATTCCACGGCTGCGGGTTCTCAGCGATTCTATCGCGTGCGGCGGTGGTGAATAGTTTGTTCGGAATGTTTCCAAACGCACTGCACCGGAGGTGCGATAGAAGGTTGCCCACGGCGTGAGCCGGGTTGAGTGAAGAAAACGACAAGCCCCGGCAGGGGCGACAGGTTCATTGCCAGAGCAAATATTTTCTATCGCCCCACCGGGGCTTGCAGGTTTTCCCCGTCTGTCCCACGGCTCACGCCGTGGGCTAACTTCTACCGCTGCTCCGCAGCTAAAACAGTTTTTGAAATCGCTCCCTACTCCGCCTTGCTTTCTCCAAGCAACGCTTTGCCAGCGTCTTTTCCATAAAGCCCGCGATTGCTTTGGTTGAACTCGAATTTCAAATCTACTTCGAGGTCTTGCAGCGTGATGAGTTTCCAGTGCGTGGGTGTGAATACGGTTTTGCCGTCGCGTTCGGTGCGTTCAAGTTCGTAGGCGAGTAGGAGATGGAGTGCATCGTGGGTGACTTTGGGATTCTCCGAAGGCGAATAGTAGAAGGAGCGTTGCGTGGTGTTGACGGTGCTGGCGTTGTAGGTCTTCAACTCCAAGTAGCAGGGCGGGTTGCTGAGAATTTCCACGTCGGGATAGCCGACGGCCTGCGCTTCGCCCGCAGTGGTGACGGGGACGCGCGCGGTGAGTCCGGCGTCTTTGAGCGCTGCTCGAACAAAGGATTCCATGTGGTTGCCTGCTTCGTTGGCGCGTGCGGAGAACAATCCGGCGGTGCGGGCGTTGGTGTGTGCGGTGTTGGCGGCGACGGAAATTTTTTGGAACAACTCGCGATGCGAAGCTTGGTTGATGTTGAAGTCGAGGACGTGATGGTGTGTGGTGGCAAGGATGACTTCTTTGAACGGGATGCGCTTGGCGGGTTTGGTGAGTTCAGCGAGTGCGGCGGCGGAAGGAGAGTTGGTCGCGGCGAGGCTTGTGAAAGCTGAAAGCGTCAAAGCCAGGAGCGCGGCGATGCTATGCTTGGGACAAACCCGATCCGGCAAAATCGTGAGTGGCAAAATCATGGGGAAATTTTGTTGCGTCAGGAGTGAACACAAAAAATTAATGCAGGCCAAGAGGCAAAGCGACACAGGAACGGGATTCCGGATACCCTAGTTAAACCGCTAAGGAAACGCTGATTTAATCAACACCCGAAAAAACCGATCCAATTTTGACCATCGAATCACCCTTCGCTAAAATCAAAATCCTTCCTACGCCAAGCTGACGCGGCAGGATTTCCGCAAAATTACGAACGCCGATTAAATCAGCGCTTCCCTAGCATCTGTTTGATTCGTGCGGATTCGTGGTTGAATACCGCCGTCAGCTTTCGCTCAAGCGTTTCACTGGAGTTTGATACAGCATCCGGTGAGATTCTTCTAGGATCGCTGGAATCTTTTCTGCGAACGGACTCTTCGCCAGAGCAGCAGCGAGTTTCATTTCTGCGGTGCGGCTGGCATTCTCTCCCGGAAACCAATGATCCGCCTGGCCGAGCAGATTGTAACGCATCTTCCCCCAAGCGGTGAGATCGAGCGACTTCGCGTAAGTCCAGAGCCGTAGGATTTCCGTGACGTTAATCTGGCCTGGCACGGCGGTGTATTCCGGCAAGCTTTCCCACCAACGCGCACACCAATCCGCGCCCAACGTTCTCAGCATCTCCGCGCGCAACAGTTTTTCAATCGGTGCGACAACTGCCGCTGCGTTGTCATAATGTTTTAGCGCTTCAATGTGCGCGTCAAAGTCTGACGGCTTGGCCACGCCGCAACTCAGTGTGTGAACCTGTGGACGAGCGAGACAGTAAAGATCATTGAATGCCATCGGCGTCAGTGGCGCGCACATGTCCACCAGCTTCTGCGGCGGCTCGTAAAGTTTTCCGCCCTTGTCGTTCGGGCTGATGATGAACACGCCCATGTCCTTGGCGGTAGCGGCTTCGATGCACGACCAGTTCAGGTCGTTGACGAAATACCAATGCAGATTCACGTAATCGAAATCACCACCGCTGATCGTATCGTTGATGATGGACGTGGTGGCGTGCGTGGTGAAGCCGACGAAGCGACAGCGCCCTTCGCGTTGCAACTGCCGCGCAGCATCCAGACAACCACCCTTCTTCACAGACCAGTCCAGCAACTCGCGATTGTTGATACCGTGCAACGTCAGCAACTCCACATGATCCAACTTCAGATACTTCATCGAAGTGTTGAATATCTCGATGAACTTCTTTGCGGTGGCCTGCGGTGCGACTTTCGTCTGCACGATCAATTTCTCTCTCGGCAACTTCGGCAACACCCAGCCGAGTTGCATCTCGGATGTGCCGTAGCCGCGCGCGGTCTCGATGTGGTTGATGCCGAGTTCGAGCGAGCGATGGATGCACGCTTCCAGATTGGCCTGATTGTCCGGCGGGATTTCCGCAGGCGGCACGTCCTGCCACTTGTGTTGATAACGCATTCCCCCGCACGAGATGACCGGCATCTGCAATCCCGTGCGACCAAAGCGGCGATATTTCATGCGCGTAGTATGACAAAGCAACGCCGCAGGGCAACGCGAAGATAAAAACATTCCGGGTCTGCATTATTTTCAATCCGGTTTGCAGATGCGGCGGACTGACTCTGTTGACCTGTCTGTTAGTCTGCGCGGCATGAATCCGTTGCGCGTCTCAGTTAAATTGTTTTCCTTTGGGATATGTGGCGCGCTGCTGCTGTGCCCGTTGTTGCTCGCGGGCTGCAAAAGCGTGGGCGTAGCGGATGTGACGGGAGTGAAGCCCGGGATGAAGATCACGGAGGTAGTCGTCGCGCAGGATGGGAGCGGGAAGTTTACTAATGTGCAGGACGCGATCATGTCTGTGCCGATGGGTTTCGCGACGAATCCCGTGGTCATCCGAATCAAGCCCGGCACTTACAAGGAACAGATTTATATCCAGCGCGAGAAACGTTTCTTCCATCTCATCGGCGAGGACGCGGAGAAGACTGTGCTGACGTTTGATTTGAACGCAAACATCGTCGGACCTGCGGGCAAACCCATCGGGACGTTCCGCACGCCGTCGGTTTATATTGATGCGGAGGATTTCACGGCGGAGAACATCACGTTCGAGAATTCCGCCGGGCCGGTGGGTCAGGCGTTGGCGATACGCATTGATGGCGACCGTGCGGTGTTCCGCAACTGTCGCTTCCTCGGCTGGCAGGACACGATTCTGGCGAATCGCGGGCGGCATTACTTTGAGAGCTGTTACATCGCGGGTCATGTGGATTTCATCTTCGGCGGCGCGACGTGTTTCTTCGAGCGGTGCAAGATTCATTGCTTGAAGGACGGTTACATCACGGCGGCATCCACGCCGGACACGAATCGTTACGGTTACGTGTTCAACAATTGCGAGATCACGGGTGCGCCCGGTGCGAAGACGTTTCTGGGCAGGCCGTGGCGGGATTTTGCGGCGACGGTGTTTGTGAACACGAAGATGTCTGAAGTCGTCCGACCTGTTGGCTGGAATAATTGGGGCAAGGTGGAGAAGGAAAAGACGACGCGCTACGCCGAGTTCGGCAGTACGGGTGAAGGCGCAAATCCCGAACAGCGTATGAAGTGGGCGAAGGCGTTGACGGCTGAAGAAGCGCGGGAATTTTCCATGGGAAATGTTTCGCGCGGGAACGACAATTGGAATCCGTTGGGACAGGGGAAATATTAAACAAACATGAAGACAACTGTGAAACTCACATCGTCAATCGCACTTATCGCCACATGCTGCGCCCTCGCGTCGGCCAACGGCGCAACTTTCAATGTGCGCGAACTTGGCGCCAAGGGTGACGGCAAGACGTTCGACACGGACGCGATACAGAAGGCGCTGGATGATTGCGGCAAAGCGGGCGGCGGCACGGTGCTGTTGCCGAAGGGAACTTATCTCAGCAAGCCGTTGACGATCCGCACGAAGACATTTTTGATGATTGATGAAGGTGCGACGTTGTTCGCGTCCACGAACCAAAGCGATTTCTTGAAGGTGCCGGGAGATTGGTTGAAGGCCAAGAGCGGCGGGGATTTCAATCCGTTCATCAGCGGTAAGGACATGGAAGACGTGACGATTGGCGGTCGTGGAACGATTGAAGGCAGCGGCGCGGTCTGGTGGGAAGCGGCAGAGGAAGCGCGCAAGAAGATTTCTGGTTTTACGTTGCCAAGGCCGAATCTCATTGTGCTGACGCGCGTGAAGAATCTGACCGTGCGCGATGTGACGATCCAGAACTCGCCCAAGTTTCATTTCGTGCCGACGGAGTGCGACGATGTGTTGATCACGAACGTCACGATTCTTGCGCCGGAACGCGCGGCGAACACGGACGCGATTGATCCGAGTGTGTGTCGGCGCGTGACGATCACGAAGTGTCTCATTGATGTCGGCGATGACAACGTGGCCGTGAAGTCTGGCAAACGTATGGATGG
>JAYUAV010000155.1:0-5594 GCA_043741175.1 Verrucomicrobiota bacterium | reverse complement strand
CGAATCGTAAATCCCGCCGCCCATGACTCCACGGCTTCGAGCTTCGCGGATGGATGTTTCGTAGTCGCCCAAAGTCAAAGCCTCCACGGGCATCATCTCCATCACGCTCAACAGTAGTTCAGACGCCGCATCGTTCGGCACTTTGAACTCCCCTGTCAATGTGGAGAACGATTCAGCAAGGGCGTGTGCGTTGGTGAACGGCCTTGTCGAATCTTCAAGTGCTGTCACGCAAGCTTCGTGCTGAGGGTGAGACTTTAGCAGCGCGCCAACGATGATGCCCGTGTCGAGAAATGTCATCGGGAGTAGTGGCGTGATTGTTCAACTGCTTCCTCAATAGAAGTGTTCGGCACTGGCCCCGTCCACAATTTGAGTTTTCCGCGTTTGACGACGCGCCCAACAGTGGACGATTCAACCTCGAAAACGATTCGCCCCGGAGTCACCAACACTTTGAATTTCTGCCCCGGCGAAACACCCGCTACGCGGCGAACATCCTTGGTAAGCCCGATCCGATTCATCTTGTCCGATACAATTGTCGTTTGCATGGCAAAACTCTGCCACAAAATTACCAAGCCCGCAACAGCGGCTTTACATTCCTTAAATTCGCCGTCGGGTGAGCCTTGAATGTCCTTTCAATGCTTTCACAGTTCGACCAGAACCGCTTTTGACTTTCGGCAGTCTGACTTTTAACCTGCGCGCATGGACTCACTCCACGCGCCGTGGCGCATCGAATACATTCTCGCGCCCAAGCCTCAGCTTTCCGAGAGCTTGTTCCAGAGCATCGCGCAATCCAGCGATGACGTGGGTAACTTTGTCATCGCGCGCGACCGGACTTGTTACGCGTTGCTGAATCGTTATCCCTACACCGGCGGGCATCTGATGGTCGTGCCTTACAAACAATCACCAGACCTTGACGGTCTCACGGATGATGAGGTATCGGATTTGTGGAAGCTCGTGCGGCGGGGCATGACGGTTCTTAAGCACGAGATGAAGCCGGATGGATTCAACGTGGGGATTAACCTCGGCAAGGTCGCGGGTGCAGGAATCATTGAGCACGTCCACATCCATATCGTCCCGCGCTGGAGCGGCGACGTGAATTTCATGGCGGTCATCGCAGACACGAGCGTTGTGCCGCAGGCGCTGACGGAACTGGCGGCCAAACTCCGCGCGGCGATGGTTGCCTAAATCGCTGGTAGATTTTCCAATTATTCTCATGCCCACTGAAACACTTCATTTCGATAACGCCCGCATCGCGCAGCAGTTGTTCAACAGCGACCCGCACAATCTGGAAGCTCTGGAAAAACAGCTCGGTGTGAAAGCCACCGTGCGCGATGGCTGGATCAAATTAGACGGCCCTGCCGATGGGCTTGATCGCGCGAAGCAATTGTTCGTGTCGCTTGAGGCGTCGCTCAAGGCTGGATCGCACATCAAAAATCGTGAGTTCTCTCACGCCCTGAATGTCGTCAAACACGAGGGCGTTACGACGCTCAAGGATTTGATGAATGACCGCGTGCAGACTCATGAGCGCAAGCCCGGCGTGACGGCCAAGACGGTCGGCCAGAAAAAATATATCGAAGCGATCCGCAAGCATGACATCACGTTTGGCATCGGCCCGGCGGGCACCGGCAAGACGTATCTCGCCGTGGCAATGGCGATCTCGGCACTGCGCGAGGGGAAAGTTTCTCGAATCATTTTGACGCGACCGGCGGTGGAAGCGGGCGAGGCTTTGGGGTTTTTGCCGGGCGATCTTTACGAGAAGATCATGCCATATCTGAGGCCGTTGCATGATGCGTTGCAGGATATGTTGCCAGCGGAAGAAATCCAGAAACACACGGAGAAGAACACGATTGAGATCGCGCCGCTGGCTTACATGCGCGGACGGACGTTGAACAACGCATTCATCATCCTAGACGAAGCGCAAAACTCTACGACGGAGCAGATGTTGATGTTTCTCACGAGGCTCGGTCATGGATCGAAGGCCGTGATCACGGGCGATGAAACACAAGTTGATTTGCCACCGCACAAACATTCCGGGCTGCTGGAGGCGCATCGTGTGTTGCACAACGTGGAGGGCATTGCGGTGGTGGAGTTCGATAAACGTGACGTGGTGCGGCATCAACTCGTGCAACGCATCATCGCGGCGTACGAGGAGCATCGCGGCAAACCGAAGCCCGAGTAACACATGGCAGACGCGCGAAAATCAATTCACGTGACGTTGCTCAATCGTCAGCGTTCTCGGAAGCTGGATTCACGACGACTACGCAAAATCACGCTGGCATTGCTGGGTGAATTACAGGTGGTGGAGGCGGAATTTGGTGTGACATTCGTCGCTGACGAAGAGATGACGCTGGTGAATGAAACTTTTCTTCAGCACGAAGGTTCAACAGATGTCATCACGTTTGATCACACGACAACTCAAAATTCGCGCCGCAAGTCTGCTAGGGCAGAACACAACTCGCTTCATGGCGAACTTTTCATCTGTGTGGATGAAGCCATCCGCCAGGCGAAGCGTTTTCGCACGACATGGCAAGCTGAGTTGACCCGCTACATTGTGCATGGAGTCTTGCACCTGCTGGGTCACGACGATCATCGCGCCACCGACCGACGGGAGATGAAGCGTGAAGAGAATCGGTTGGTGCGGAAGCTGTCGAGCGTCGCCAAGAAATGATTCAATCTGCGACTGGCATCATCTTACGCACGCGTCCTCTCACGGAGACTAGCGTAATCGTGAACTGGCTCACGCCGGATTGCGGGCGCATCAGCACGGTGGCCAAGGGCGCGCGGCGACCCAAGTCGCCTTTCGCGGGCAAGCTGGATTTGTTTTACCTCGCGGACTTTAGTTTTACGCGTAGTCAGCGTTCGGAGTTGCACTCGTTGCGCGAGGTGAAGTTAAAGTCGTTGAACGCAACATTGCGCGATGACATGGGTTGGTTGCAACACGCGGCTTATTGCACTCGACTCATCGAACAGGCGACGGAGACGGACACGCCGCTGCCTGCTATCTATCATCTGCTGCATGGCGTGTTGGAAAACATTCCGCAACATCCGGCGCAACCGCAGACGATCTTCGCCTTTGAGCTGAAGTTCCTGCACGAACTCGGTCTCTCGCCCGATCTCGATGACGTGAAGCTCACGCCCGGCACGCGCCAGATCGTCGGCGCGCTGACGACTCAGGAGTGGTCGATGATCGCGCGGCTCAAGTTGAGTGAGGCGCAGGCTGCGGAGTTGAAACGCTTCTTGCACGGCTACCTGATCTTTCATCTCGGACGGATTCCCAAGGGCAGGCCGGTTTAGTTGAAGTCAAATTTCTAACCGCTAATCTGCGCTAATTGTCGCTCATCAAAGATACGCAGAATGGTGATCCCGCCCGAACATTTCCCAACTGATTGGTGGCTGGCAGTTGTTGTTATCAGCGGTGATTAGCGCAGACTAGTGGTTAGAATTTCCAAGTTTTGTTCCGATTAAATCCCCAAATTCGGGCTTCATTTCGCCTCCAAAACTTTTTTTAGAAATCTTTTTGGTTGGACGGTTTTTGTCCTACCCCACCCGTCATGATTTGCGCGTAACTGAAAGGCAAAACATGACAACAATGACAACAGAACAAACGAACGAACAACTCGAACTCGGTTTGAACGCCGGACAACGCGCGGCGCGGATCGCACGGCGGGAAAATCGCATGGCGCGCGCGACGTGGTGGTTCAACAAGATGCGCGAGGTTGTGAACGGCACTATGGATTGGCCGCCCACGGATGCGCCGCGACCTGAGCAGACGTTTCTGCCGGGGGCGTATCGTCAGGTCAGGATTTAACGGAGGTGTGCGCGTCGGTCACGGCCTCACAACATCCACCGTGACCGGCGTGCCAGATTTATTTCTTCTCCGACTTCGCAGCCTGACGTCTCTTGAGTTCGTTGATGAGAAAGCGGTCTTCGGTGGCTTGTTGCCAGCAGGAGAACCAAAGATCGCCAAGCATCTGTCCGCCGCGCACGAGTTGCGTGTCGAGGAACGCACGGCCTTCGGCGGACTGACCGTTGTCGGGCGAGAGTTTGCGTTCCTTCTCCAACTTGTAGAGAGGCTCGACGAGTTTCTGCGTGCCTTCGATGTAACTCATCACTTGGCGGAATGTGTCGTTTGCTTTCAACGGATCGCCGACGATTTTCGCGGAGCGGATGCGTGGCGTGAGTGAATCCAGTTTGATGCCGCCGTCCTTGCGGTAGAAGCCGCCATCAATCCACGAATGAAACGGCTTGTTCGTGGAGTAGCCGTTGGGATTCGGACCAACCCAGCCGTGGTGATGCTTGGTGGCGTGAAGCGGTTGCGCCATGTCGCCGACGAAATGTCCCATCACGCCCATGATGTAAATGATGTTGGCCTGAGCGTTGGCGATTTCTTCCGGTGTGCCGCCGTAATTCTGGAATGCTTTCAGATACGAAAAGCCTGAGCGCAGTTTGCCGCAGTTTTCCGTGATGGCCCACGGCGCGAAGCCGACCAGTTCGCGGGTGTGATCGGCGTTCTTGGCAGGATCAATGGGTTCAAACTTTTCTGGGTGCGTGGCGCGGGACAGGGCGAGAATCGCAACCAGATCGTATCTTAACGGCGGCAACGTCGCGGGATGAAGTCCGTAATCTTCCATCTCCTCCACGTCAAGATAGTGATCGGGGCCGCTGCAATGGGAGAGTGAAAGATCGTTGGTGTAGTTGCGCCAGCGGTCGGCCTCGCCAGCGAGGAACGCGATGCGTTCGCGCGCTTCAGGCGTCATGGCGAACGCAGGGAAGTTCGTGGGGAGCGCGGCGATGGCGAGTTGATTGACGGTGCGATGACCTTCGTAATCCCAGGCGCGGGCGGATTCGACGCCGTAGGCGAGGAGGATTCCGAGCGAGGCGGTGAGGAGGGAGGCTGTTTTCATCATGATGGATTTGTGCCCGGCACTGTAGAGACGGGCGGTGGCATTGCACAATTCAAAATGTGAGCTGCAAAACTCAGGTAAACCCCCTATTTGACATGTTCTCCGCGCATGGTAAAAATTACATCAAGCTTAGTAAAACCAATTGCAGCCATGTTTTCTGGCGGAATAATTCAAAATCACGCACAAGGTGGGTCCGTTGCACGACGCGCCTTCACGCTTGTCGAGTTGCTTGTGGTCATCGCATTGATCGCGGTGTTGGCGGCCATGCTGTTTCCGGCGTTGAACCGCGCGAAGGAGAAGGCGCAGGGGGTGCAATGCGTCAGCAACGTCCGCCAACTCGCCTTCGGTTGGTTTCTCTATTCCGATGATCACAACGGACGGCTCGCCTATAATCTCGGCGGCAAGTTGGGCGGCAAAGACCCGGCCATGAAGACCAACGCCAACTGGGTCAACAACAACCTGACTTGGGGGCTTGATTCTGATAACACCAACGCGGCAACTCTTACCGAAGCGGGATTGGGTTCGTATGTCAGCAAGAGCGCGCACATCTATCGTTGCCCGGCAGACCGGCTATTGAGCGATGAGCAACGCAAGGCTGGTTGGTATGAACGTGTGAGAAGTTATTCCATGAACGCTATGGTTGGCGACGATGGAGAACTGACGGCAGACGGCAGCAATGACAACAATCCGAAG
>JAYUAV010000154.1:0-3100 GCA_043741175.1 Verrucomicrobiota bacterium | reverse complement strand
CCGGCCTTCGGCCACCCTCTCCCCATCCGATGGGGAGAGGGCCGGGGTGAGGGGCACTCCCGCACTCGCGCGCGCCCAGCCAAGTTCGCGCGGCGCAGGCGTGGCGCTGACGTAGATCGTCTGTGGTTGTGCAGCCTGAAATTCCAGAAAGTTCAACGGACGATTATCCAACGCGCTCGGCAATCGAAAACCGTGATCCACCAAAACAGTTTTGCGCGAACGATCTCCTTCGGACATCCCGCCAATCTGCGAAACGCTGACGTGCGATTCGTCCAGCACGAGCAGGTAATCGTCCGGGAAGAAATCAATGACCGTTGCAGGCCGCGAGCCGGGCTGGCGATTGGCGATGTGGCGAGAATAATTCTCGATGCCGGAGCAGAAGCCCATCTCCTCCATCATCTCCAGATCGTATTCCGTGCGTTGCTTGATGCGCTGCGCTTCGAGCAACTTGCCGTCGCGCTCGAACTCCGCGATGCGGATGCCCAGTTCCTCGCGGATGCTGAGAATGGCGCGCTTCATCTTGTCGCCCGTGGTGACGAATTGTTTCGCCGGAAAGATCATTGTGTTGGCCGGTGACGCGATCTTCTCGCCGGTCAACGGTTCAAACTGCGTGATGCGCTCGATCTCATCGCCAAAAAATTCCACCCGCAACGCGTCCTCGCGACCGGCGGGGCACAGTTCAATCGTATCGCCGCGCACGCGAAATTGGCCGCGCTCGAACGTGATGTCGTTCCGCGTGTATTGCAGATCCACGAGGCGCGAGAGAAATTGTTCGCGCGACAGCGACAGGCCGACATGCAGCGGGATGACCATCTGCTCGTAATCCTCTTTACTGCCCGTGCCGTAGATGCAGGACACGCTCGCGATTACGATCACATCGCGCCGAGCGAACAGTGAACTCATCGTCGAGAGTCGTAGCCGTTCGATCTCCTCGTTGATGCTTGAATCTTTCTCAATGAACGTGTCGGTGCGTGGGATGTAGGCTTCCGGCTGGTAGTAATCGAAGTAGCTGACGAAGTATTCGACGGCGTTGTTGGGAAAAAAACTTTTGAATTCCGCGTAAAGCTGCGCTGCGAGAGTTTTGTTATGCGAGATGACAAGGGTAGGGCGGTTGACGTTCTTGATGACGTTCGCAATCGTGAACGTCTTGCCCGAACCGGTAACGCCGAGCAGCACCTGATGCTTCGCACCGGACAACACGCCCTCCGTCAGCTTGGCAATCGCCTGTGGCTGATCTCCGGCGGGTTGATAGTCGGAAACGAGTTCAAACATGGTCGCACAACTGCGAGAATCAAATCGTCACCAGATTCAAACCCACCGCAGCGGCCAGCTTCTTCTGTCGCGTGTCGGTGCTGATGAACTCCGTCGCAACCAGAACTTTCGCTGCGGCACAGTGGAGAATGTCCAATGAGCGGCAGCCGACCGTGCCGGTGTGTTGCCCTGCCAGCTTCACAGCTTCGCGGAATATGTCAGGCCAGTCGCCACCTGCCGAAACCAGCACGCCCGATTTCAAATCCGCTTCCACCAGGCGTCGCGCTGCGGCGACTTGTTGCGGTGTCGCGTTGTTGAAAAAGGATTTGAGTTGAAGCGCGTTCACAAATTCCAGTTCGTGCAGCGGCGTGTAGCAGACGGGTTTGCCTTGAATGAGCGCGATGACTTGGGCGCTGTCCGGCTCGGGGTAGTAAAGTTTGACGAGGCAACCTGTGTCCAGATAGGTCACGAATCGCCTCCACGCCCGTCGGCAACCAGCGCACTGAGCGCCTTGCCCGCCGGTTGCTCGCCCCAGATGGATTTGGCGCGCGACAGAAAATCAGGCTGCGTCGCCGGAACGACTTTGGCGATGACCTTTTCTTTCTCTGTGAGTTCGACCTCCTCGCCGGCGGCGACCCATTCGAGAATCTGCGCCCAATTCTGCGGCGCCTGCTGAACGGTGGCGGTTTTCATGGGGCGAATATGACGTGTTTGTTGAACTGTTGCAAGGCGGCTGTTGGCGGCTGTTGGCGTGAGTTGGGCGCGGAATTGGACGCATCGCGCCTGACGGAATTGTGCGAGATGACAAGCGTTGGCCGGTTCACGTTCTTGATCACGTTGGCAATCGTGAACGTCTTGCCTGAACCTGTGACGCCGAGCAGCACCTGATGCTTCGCGCCGGACAACACACCTTCCGTCAGCTTGGCGATGGCCTGTGGCTGATCTCCGGCGGGCGCGTATTCCGAAACGAGTTCAAACATGTGTGGCAATCTTCCTGTTTCATCCCACCGACACCGGCACGAGCGTCATCGTGTCGTTGCCGAAAATATCAATCACCTTCACGGCGATGGTGTAGCGACCGGGCTTCGTGTAGGTGTGGGTGACGCTCGTCAATTCCAGCTCGCGCGACTGGCGGGTGCGGAAGCTCTGCCATTCGTTCTCGAAAATATACGCGCCCGTCCAGCGTTCCTCGAAGTCTTGCGCCTGCAACTCCAGCGCGCGTTGCGCCGGGGGCAGGCCGGACAAATCTCCTTGGACTCCGCTGACGCCCGTGCCGCGTTCCACCTTGATGATTTCCTTGCGGCTCTCGTAATCGAAATCCACCGCCCAGTAGTCCACCCAGTCGGTCCATTGCTTCGTGAGCACGTCGCGCGTGATGACGCCGTCTTTGTTTTTGCTGAACTTCACCAGCTTGCCCGCTTCACAGACGACTTCGCTTTTACCTTCCTTTAATTCGGCGGTGATCGCGTCCACGATGCCCTGCGAGTAGAAGACGGAGAAATCCATCAACTCCACGGCCACGGTCATCTTGTCCTTCTTGTCGTAGCGCGGCGTGACTTCGATGTAACTCAAGTCGGCGAAACGCACCTGCCCCTTTTCCACGGCGCGCTTGTCGAACACTTCCGGCGGGATGCGTTTGAACGCGAGATCAATTCCTTTTTGCTTCGCCTCCTCGAATTCTTTGCCGCTGGTGGACAGGCCCATCTCAAACTCGAACGCCAGCACGTCCACGCGCGTCGCCCCGCGCTTGCGGCATTCCGTGATGACTTCCTCCACGAACAGCCGGCCCACGGGCAGATTGATTGGGCCGACGACCACGAGCCGCCCGCCGTTCTTGCCGTGGAAGAAG
>JAYUAV010000153.1:0-9228 GCA_043741175.1 Verrucomicrobiota bacterium | reverse complement strand
GCGGCCTTCAGGCCGCTTCAACGCCCGAGTGGCAGTGGATGAAATGCTTGGCCTGCGTGCTTTCGGACGGTGAAGCGGCGTAAACGCCGCGCTCCGAGTAGGATTGGTATCGGGGGCAGTGTCAAGAGACGCCCGTTGTATCGTTGTTTGGCACTCACGGCTTTCCATCAGCGCGCGTTCGCCTATCCTCCGCTCAGGAAAAATTCCTTCCATGAGAAAAACAAAAATCATAGCCACGCTTGGACCCGCGACGGGTTCATCTGAAATGATCGCCGCGTTGATTGATGCGGGCGTAAATATTTTCCGCCTTAACATGTCACACGCGCCGCATGATTGGGTGCGGAAAATTGTTGCCATTATCCGCGAGGCTTCGGCCACGCGCCAGTCGCACACCGGCATTCTGATGGATACGCAAGGACCAGCGATTCGTACTGGTGATCTCCCGGTGCCGTTGGACCTGAAGCCGGGCCAGAAGTTCACGCTGACGGTACGCGGCGAGCGCAGCGAGGAAGAACATTCTGTAGATGTGAACTACGAGAATTTCATCAACGACATCAGCGTCGGCGACACGGTGTTGCTCGACAATGGTGCGATCCAGATGAAAGTCCTCGCCAAGAACGGCAACAAGGTGGAGTGCGAGGTGTTGACGGAAGGTAAACTCGGCAGTCGTCGCCATATCAATCTGCCCGGTGTCAAAGTGAGCCTGCCCGCGTTGACCTCGAAAGATATTTCCGACGTGAAGCTCGGGTTGGAGTTGGAAGTGGATTTCATCGCGCTCTCCTTCGTGCGGGAAGCGCGCGATCTGATGCAGCTCAAGGAACATTTCACCGGATCGAAACATCGCCCGCTGGTGGTGGCGAAGATTGAAGATCAGGAGGCGATCAAGAATCTGGACGCGATCATCGCCGAAGCGGACGCCATCATGGTGGCGCGCGGCGATCTGGGCATTGAGATTCCGTACGAGGAATTGCCCATCGTGCAACGGCGCATCGTGAAGACGTGTTTGCGTGTGGGCAAACCAGTCATCGTCGCGACGCACATGTTGGAGAGCATGATTGAATCGCCCATGCCGACGCGCGCGGAAGTGACCGACGTGGCGAACGCAGTGTTTGAACAGACTGACGCCATCATGTTAAGCGGTGAAACGACGGTCGGGAAATATCCGCTCAAGTGCATCGAGGTGTTCGACCGCATCGCCAAGCGCATCGAACGCAGCGGTGGCGCGAAGTTTTATGAACAAGCGGAACTGACGCAGGCGCGGCAGAAGGTCGTGAAGAGCGCCGTCGTGATGGCGAACGAACTCAAGGCAGACGCGATCTTGGTGTTCACGCGCCACGGCAGCATGGCGCGATACGCGGGTTGGTTGCGCCCGCATTATTCCATGGTCTATGGCCTTTGCGCTCGCGAGTCAGTCGCGCGCGGGCTGAGTCTGAGTTGGGGAGTGAAGCCGATGGTCATCCCCTTCGATCTCATCAATCCGCAGAACACAATCGAGACGGCGCTCAAGCTGATGATCGAGCAAGGCCATCTGAAGAAGGGACAAACCGTCGTGGTCATCGGATCAATCTTGTCGGGCGACCAGATCATTGATGCAGTGCAGATGCGAGTGGTCGGTTGAACGGCGATTATCCTCGTGAGCGAACCAGTTCCATTGTCTCTCCGAGAACTTCATCAAAGTCTCGGCGCAAACTTCACCTCCGTGAATGGCGCAGAAGTCGTGGCTGATTACGGTGATGTGCGCGGCGAACATGCTGCCTTGCTCGAAACTGCCGGCGTTCTCGATCTGAGTTTTCGCAGCCGCATTTGTCTGACGGGCACAGACCGCGTTCGCTTTCTACACGGACAGGTGACCAACGACGTGAAAAAACTCCGCGTCGGCGAAGGGTGTTACTCCGCTCTCACTACTGCCAAGGGAAAGATTCAAAGCGACCTGAACATCTTCGCGCTTCAGGACGAACTGTTGCTCGACTTCGAGCCAGGACTCACGCCGCTTGTCACAGAGCGATTGGAGAGATTCATCGTGGCGGACGACGTGCAGGTGGTGGATGTGACGCCGCACTACGGATTGTTGAGCGTGCAAGGGCCAAAAGCCGAGGTGGTCATCCGCGCGCTGGCAATGTTCAGCGAGATTCCAAGTCAGGCGTACAACTCGGTGAAAATGTCTGACGCGCCGCTGGGCGAAATTTATCTGATGAATCACGCTCGGCTCGGCGCGGTTGGCTTTGATCTCTTCGTGCCAGTGTCCGCGCTGGAGGCGATGGCCAGCAAACTCGTGACGGCTGTCAAACTTGTCGGTGGCCGAGCCTGTGGCTGGAGCGCATTCGAGATCGCACGCGTGGAAGGTGGCATTCCGCGCTTCGGCGTGGACATGGACGAATCAAACATCGCGAGCGAGTGCGGCATCGAGGCCCGCGCCATCAGCTACAACAAAGGTTGCTACATCGGTCAGGAAGTTCTTAATCGCATCCACAGCATCGGGCATGTGAACCGGGAATTGCGACGACTGCGGTTGGCGGCGGAATTGAAAACTCTCCCGAAGCGTGGCGATAAACTGTTTCACGGCGAGAAAGAAGTCGGGCACATCACGAGTGCGGTCAATTCGCTGAAGTTGAATTGCATCGTCGCGCTCGGCTACGTGCGCCGCGAGGCGAATGCGACCGGAACAGAACTCATCGTGCGAAGTGGGGCGGGCGAATATGTTGCAGTTGTCTTGTAGGAGGCGAGGCAATGAGGCTCAAGCCGAACGACTCCTCACGTCGTCTCCTACAAGATCGGAGTTTAATTTGACGACAAATCCTCCGGCGACTGCGAGAGGATGCGGTTTTGCCAGCCGCCTTTGCTACGAAGCACAGTTTGCCAAAGTTTTTCCGGCGGCGTGTTGAAGATCAATTCCACCGAGGCAGGATGAGTGAGCCACGATTTACGTTTCATTTCATTCTCCAACTGCCCCGCACTCCAGCCTGCGTAACCAGCGAAGAGCTTTACTTTCTTTGCGCCTGAAAACGATTCACCTATCTCCATCAGCGTATCAAGTGAATGTCCGAGACTCAGATTCGGCAACACCGTGGCGTCTGGAATGAAACTGTCCGCATGAAGAAAGCTCAACGCAGTAGGTTGCACCGGACCACCGACAAACAACGGCTGTTCCTTGATCGTGTCCGGCAAATCCGCCACGATCATCTCGCCAGCTTTGTTTCCGGTGGTGCGATTCAGGATAAGCCCGAACGCTCCATTGACGTCGTGTTCGCAGATGATGAGGACGGTGTGTTGAAAGAATGACCCCTGCAGTTCGCCGCTATCTAGCAGCAACTGGCCTTTGAGATACTTAAATTTCTCTGCCATGACTTTCTGAGGAAAACATGTACCACACTTGGCTCCGTGACAAACTTGATTACAGTTACCACATGAAAAAACTTTGCGCGTTGATCTTGTTGGCTGTTATCGCACTTGGAATCACCGGTTGCAAATCCAGTCATTCCGGCAGCCGCGAATTCATCCCCGGCAAAGGCTGGATACACAACGACTGATGGACCACATCAACCCTTCTGCCGGGTGATGCCTTCGGGATGCCGGGCGCGACTGATCGCGGTGTCGTAACTGATGAGACACTTGCAATAGAGATCGTGGAGGCAATTATCCATCAGCACCATTCCCTCTTTGCGCCCGGTTTGCAGGATATTTTCCAAGTGATGGATTTGGTTTTCGCGGATGAGATTCCGCACTGCGCCAGTAGCTACGAGTAATTCATACGCCAACACCCGACGCGTCCGATCCGCCGCCGGGAGCAGTTCCTGCGAAATGATTCCCTGCAACGCATTCGAGAGTTGGAGCACAATCTGTCGTTGGGCACTCCCCTCAAACACACCAACGATCCGTTCCAATGCATGGGCCACGTTCGGGGAGTGCATCGTTGCCAGAACGAGGTGCCCGGTTTCAGCGGCGGTGAGCGCGGTGGAAATCGCCTCGAAGTCTCGCATCTCGCCGACAACCAACACGTCCGGGTCTTGGCGCAACACATGAATGAGCGCGCGGTTGAATGAGCGCACATCCGTCAAAACTTCCTGCTGGACGACGATGGCGCGCTTGTTCTGATGCACGAATTCAATCGGGTCTTCAATGGTGACAATTTTGCAACGTCGTTCGCTGTTGATGAGGTCAACGAGGTAATTGAGCGTCGTCGTCTTACCCGCGCCGGTCGGGCCAGTGATGAGAACGAGCCCGTTCGGACGACGAGCGAGATCATCGAGTTTCTCTGGCAAACCCAGTTCATCGCGGGAGGCAATCCGCTCGCCGCAAAAACGAAAACTCATCTCAGGATGACCGTTACGGCGGTAAAATGTGGCGCGCACACGACCCGCTACGCTGTGAAGGAGAGAAATGCACAACTCCCATTCCTGCTCGAACTTTTTCTTTTGCTGCTCGTTCAACAGGCTGTTGACCATCGCCGTCAATTGCTCCTCCGTCACCACGTCTTCATCGGCGATGATGATTTCGCCATTCACGCGAAATGCGGGCGGCACGCCGACCACCAGATGCAAGTCCGACGCGTCAAAGTCGCTGGCAGCGGAGAGAAAACGATCAAGGGTTTCTGCGCTCATGAATTAAATAGTTGCCGTCCCCAGCCGCGCAAACGCGACCAGATTCCAGTCTGCGAAAGCTTCGTCAACGCGCTGATCACTTCGGAGGATCGCGGATTGAGCTGTTGTGCCTGAGAAAATGAATTGCGCGCTGCGCCCACCAATCCGAGTGATTGCTGACAACGCCCCAACTCCAGCCAGAGTAGGAAGTGTCCGGTGTTCGCTTCCACGGCCTGCTGCATGAGTTTCACGGCCAAGGCAAATTGTCGGTAGTAAAACCGGATGCGGCCTGCGAGCCAGATGAGAAACCAATCCTTGGGCGCGAACGCCAGCGCCTTCTCGAAACAAAAATCTGCACGCGATTCTTTCCGTGCGAGCAACACATCAGCGCGAGCCAGCCAGACGTATGGCGTGTCACCGCGTTCTTCGATGGCGGAATCAGAGAATGCGAGCGCGCCTTGCAGATCGCCGCTGTGAGCTAGCGCGACGGCTTTGGCGGCGAGCAATTCGGGTTCGTGAGGAAATTTTTCAAGTGCCTTGTCCGCCCAGAGCCGGGCTTCGCCGCATTCACCGAGTTCAATCAACATCCGCACCTGCCCCGTCCACGCGGCGGCATTCTGCGGATTGAATTCGAGTACTTTGGAGTAAAGCCGGAGCGCGGATTCAAAGTTCCCGTTTTCAAACGCGGCTCGCGCTTCAGCGAGGTAATGCGCCTCGCCCTTGAGCGCGGGATTCGATTGCCCATGCGATTGGCCTTCGTGTTCGTCACCGAACTCAAGATTAACGAAGCGGCTCATGGTTTAAGTTTCAAGATCGTTTCCCTGTTGGTGTTCCGGGTTGTTGTATCAGTTGCGATTCGTTGAACCAACATTTTTACCGCATTCCGCCAGACTGGTAGGGCGGGCAGTCCTCTGCCCGCCGCCTATTGCAAACGAGTGCGTTCCTTTAACACGTCGGCGCGCACGGAGTGACGCGCCCTACCTTACGTCTCGTTCATCGCAAACTCCCTCGGCACGCTCGCATTTCTGGCGCGACCTTCAGCCCATTCTCGCAAGGTGCTGATGTGTTCATCCATCGTTGTCGCGAGTGGCACAGTTTGCTTAAGCGCGGTCAAAATGTGGCTGGTGCTTAGTTCAGTGTGTGAGTCAAAGGCATCATAGAGCGCGCTGTTGATGGCTTCCTCGATTTCTGCGCCACTAAACTTCTCGCAGGACAGCGCCAGTTGCGCCAGATCGAACTTCGCGGCGTCGCGGCCACGCTTGCTCAGGTGAATCTTAAAAACTTCCATCCGTTCCTCGGCGCGCGGCAAGTCCACGAAGAAGATTTCGTCGAGGCGACCTTTACGTAACAGTTCGGGCGGAAGCTGGGAAATATCGTTGGCGGTGGCCACAACAAAGACAGGCGCGTTCTTCTCTGAGAGCCACGTCAGGAAAGTTCCGAACACGCGCGCCGTAGTGCCGCCATCGCTTGCGCCAGAACCTTGCGAGCCAGCGAACGCCTTGTCTATTTCATCTACCCACAGAATTGCGGGTGCGATGGATTCCGCCACGGCAATGGCGCGACGGATGTTTTCTTCCGACGATCCGACATAACTGCCGAACATGCGCCCGACATCGAAGCGCAGCAATGGAAGTTGCCACAGATTCGAGACGGCTTTCGCACATAGACTCTTGCCGCAACCTTGCACGCCGAGCAGGAGAATTCCCTTGGGCGCGGCAAGCCCGAACGTCCGCGCCTCGCTAGTGAAAGCTACGGCGCGCTTGGTCAACCATTCCTTCAACACGCCCAAGCCGCCGACCTGCGTGAAATCCTCGCTCGTGGCGTAGTACTCAAGCAGTCCGCTCTTGCGGATGATCTGTTGTTTCTCGGCGAACACTTCGCTCACGCCATCGCCGCTCAATCGCTCTGACTTGACGATGATCTTGGCGAAAACGTTTTCCGCTTCGCCAAGCGTCAAACCGAGCGCGGCCTGGAGCAATCGCTCGCGTCCCGCGTCATCGAGATCAATCTTCACTTGTTTGATCTGTTTCACCTCGACAATAATGCGGTCGAGGAGCGCGGAAAGATCGTCGCGGGTCGGCAGTGGGTGATTCAGCACCGTGATCTCTTTTTCGAGTTCAGTGGGAATCTCCAGCGTAGGCGAGATGAGGATGATCGTTTTGAAACTGTTCTTCAGGTGCAGCGCGATCTCCTTGAGCTTGCGCGTGACGGCGTAATTGCTCTTGGTCAGGAACGGATGAAAATCCTTGAACACGAAGATGGCGGGCTCGACCTGCTCAATCACGTGATCCAAGGCCGCGAGCGGCTCCTTGGTGGCGGAGTTGCGATTTTTCTGGGATTGGATGGAAGTTCCAGCGGGCACTATGCCGGTGCTGTAACTCCACTCGAAGACTTTCTTCTGTCGCTTCCGCGCGATGTCAGTGATGACTTCCTGAACACGCAGCTCTTCGCTGGAGATGACGTAGAGAATGGGATACCGCGCGCGGATCAGCGTCTCGATCTCGGATGGGAAATTCATTTGCTCAGAGTTTCGGCTAAAATATTGACCAAGGCAAACCCACTCCGTCACGCTGAGATAAGTTACCGGTTGCATGATTGCAACTGCCGGAGTAGAACCTTCAACGCTAGTATTCACAGGGCAGTCAGCGTCGAACGCGTGTGCGCCCCGTGTCTGCTTCACGTTTTCTTTCAAGACGCGAAAAACAAATAATATGAAAACTATGAAAAAACTGACCACACTCCTAGCCATGCTCATCGCATTGAACGTCTTTGGCGAAGACTCTAAAACCAACAAGCCCAACCCGGCGATGGAGCGACAGGCAAAAGAAGTCAAGTGGAACAACTTCGTCAACACGCAGCCGAAGTTGAAACTGCATGTGCAGCAGTTGGCGACGTACAAGGCTGAACTGGTCAAGGCGAAGGCAGACCTTGAATACCTCCATGCTCTGGACGGCGCAAACACAATGGCGACAACTGGAGAACAACATGTCCGGTATGGTGGAGGCGTAACAATGTCCAAGATTGAGCAAGGCAAAGCTGACAGCCGCCAGAAAGAAATCTCCAAAGCCTACGCGCGGGTGAACCAACTGGACTTGAACGTGAGAACCACAACCGGGCTAGTTCAAATTGAGCGGCTCAAGTGGGAAAAGGCGATGGAAAAACAGTGACTACAAAACAAGAACAATTCACTGAATGAAAAAGCCAAAGTCTGAAACCAGCTCCGCCAAAAAGCCCGCTGCCGAAAAATTAGCTACGGAAAAAGTGAACAGAGATTTCCTCCGGCGCATTAGGATTGGACGCTATCACAACTGGGGCATAAAGCGGCGAGAGGCTTCAGACAAACTGCCTACGCCAGAGCAAGTGGCAACGCTTGCTGCTACGCTTGGCCGGACTTCGCAAGATGATCACAAAAAACTTTGTTCAAGTGCTTTGAACCTTTGGTTCACATCGCTTGAAGCGATTGATCTTCAAAAGCAATGCAATGAAGATTACCGGCTTCTAGCTGCCGAAGCGGAAGCCTGGAATAATAAATTGCCGCAGCCAAAGGATTCGGAATTCCCCATGACGCTTGATAATTGCTTGAAGCGTCTTTTCCCCAAACTAGATACAGGCGAACGGGCGGAGATTTTCAAAGGGTGGTTAAGCTACGTGTTATACGGTGAGCGTTATCTAGCGGCACGAGACGCGGGAAGCGACCTGAGTTCTTTGGGCAAGCCAACCAAACAGGACGTTACCAAGAAATATGCTGAAGCCCGCAGCGAACCCATAGACAAGCAGCGATTTAATCATTTGTGCGATGTAATACTTGGCTGGTATCAAAAATACCGCGCTGAAAAAACAAGCGTCGTCCGCCGCACTGTCGGTGTGAACGCCGCTGCCAAAATAAAGGCCGAGCGGGAAGCCGCGAAAGCTGCCGCTGAAAAAAAGTTCAGAAAAAGCTTTGAGCCGCACCTAGCCGCCTAAACCTGTCACTTGTTCCCGCCGCCTTGCGCTTTGCTTGGCGGCTTTTGCTTTTTGTTCCCGTCGGACTTCGTTTTGTTGTCCTGAAGCTGCGTTTTGTTACTGCCCAGCCCGCAATTCACAAAAAGCCCCGTGATAAATCTCATGTGCGCGGATGTCAGTTGAATTGACTCCCCAACATTGACGATATGACAAAACAAATAGGACAAATCACGGGCAACCAAGCCCAATCCAACGGCCTGGTACGGCCACCCAAGCAAAGCGTGGAATGTTACAGCGGCTCTGGTAAATCTGGAGGCGCGGGCAAGAGAGTCTCTCGCAACGTGAGCAACTGCAACCCTAGCCGCGCGAAGGCTCGACCGTGTTTCCATCGTCGAGTATGAGTCCATTGGCTGGTAAGCTTCAACGTTTCAACAAGCGTTCCCACCATGTCTTCGAGGGACGTGGCAGATTCTGGATGGACTTGGTTAGGCGTTCGGCGATCACAGGCGGCACCTGGGTTTGCTCTGCGTCGTGGCGCAACAACTCTTCTGCCGTGGCGAACTCGCGCTCGTTGGTCTGTTGCGAAGCGGTGTTGGCGAGTTGCTCCTGTTCCTGCGAGCGTTGTTTGGATTCTTGTTTCATCTTAGTGACTCAGTTGGACGGACGGACGCGAATTTGGAGTGCGGAGACTTGTCACCGCTTTAACCGC
>JAYUAV010000152.1:0-3074 GCA_043741175.1 Verrucomicrobiota bacterium | reverse complement strand
CCGAGCTTGATGTCGTGGATGTCAATGAGCCGCGTGAGCAACTCGATCTTGAACCGGCGATCCACCTCGTAATACAACTGCTCCACCGTCGGCACGGTCATCGCCTTCTGCTCAATCTTCACGTTCTCCGGATTGCGCGCGTACTTTTCGATCAAGTCCCGGATCGGGCGCGGCATTGTAGCCGAGAAGAAAACCGTCTGGCGTTCCTTGGGCGCGGCTTGGAGAATCATTTCGATGTCGTCGCGGAAACCCATGTTGAGCATCACGTCGGCTTCGTCGAGGATGGCCATCTTCAAATTGTCGAAGCGCAACGTACCGCGCCGCATGTGATCCATGATGCGGCCCGGCGTGCCGATGACAATCTGCGCGCCTTGCTTGAGTCCGAAAAACTGGCGTTCGTACGATTGACCGCCGTAGATCGGCAGCGCATTGATGCCGCGTTTGAACAACGCGAGCTTGTGGATCTCTTCCGAAACCTGGATGGCGAGTTCGCGCGTCGGGCAAAGGATGAGCACCTGAACGGCGCGGATGTTGGGGTCAACCTTTTCCACCGCCGGGATGCCGAACGCGGCGGTTTTTCCCGAACCAGTCTGGGATTGACCGACGATATCTTTGCCCGCCAACAGCAGCGGAATGGACGCGGCTTGAATCGGCGCAGCCTGCTCAAAGCCCAGTTTATCAATGGCTTTCAGCACTTCGGCGGAGAGTCCCAGTTCGGAGAATAATTTAGGTGTCATACGATTTGGCGATATGCCAGCCAAAGCATAACTGAACCGCACACGGAACGAGAGCTAAATCTTGGGGAGGCGGAGGCATGGCAGGGTTTTATTTTTTAGCAGTGGAAGTGGTTTGGGGTCAGGGTGAAAAGTTTTTCGGTAAACACTGCGCCCCTGTTCTGGTTTTGTAGGGTGGATGACAACTCTCCATTCAACGACATTAACCGTCCGCATTGCCTCGTCCGCTGAGGCGGCAGCCTTCGATGCTCAACTCACCGCCCACCATTCTCTCGGCGCGGGTCGGCCCGTCGGGGATTATCTCCGCCAGTTCGTCGAACGCGAAGGTGTGCCCGTCGCGCTCCCGGTAAGGTTGGAACAGCGTTCTCGCCCGATTTGTCTCTCCTCTAGAGCCTTTGCGCGGCGGCGCGCGGCGCGAATCGTCGCAGCGCGACGATTCCCACCTCCGTATGCGTCAGCTCTGCCCATCCGTCACTTCTCAGAAAATTTCATGGCTTGCGTCACAAGATTTTTCCATATTCAGCGGACATGAAGTCTATGACGGGCTATGGGCGCGGCGAGTGCGCCCGCGATGGGTTCAATGTGACCGTTGAACTCAGTTCGGTGAACCGCAAACAAGCCGAAATCTCGGTCAACCTTCCGCGCGAACTCGAATTGCTCGAAACTCGCGTGCGCGAGACAATTCTTGCCGAGGTTTCGCGCGGTCGTGTCACGGCGCGCATCACGGTTCACGCAGGCGACGGGAAATCGTCTGCGAAGATGCACTTGAACGCCGCGCTCGCCAAAGCTTACGCCCACGAACTCAAGAAACTCGCGCGCGAACTCAAACTCGAAGGCGATGTGACGCTCGATCATCTCGTGCGCGCGCCCGGCGTGTTCCAGACGGATGAGGAGTTGGCCGAGACGGAAACTCTCTGGCCCGCTGTGGAGAAATCACTATCAGCCGCGCTCGCCGGATTGGTGAAGATGCGCGTGCGCGAAGGCGCGCATCTCAACGAAGATCTCACCGCTCGCGTGACCACCATGCGCCGCTGCGTCGAACGCGTCGCCAAACAAGCTCCCAAATCTGCCGAGCGTTATCGCCAGCAACTCATCGAACGCATCAAGTCTGCCGGGATTCCCAACTTGGCTGCGGATGACGAACGCTTGTTGAAGGAAGTCGTGTTCTTCGCAGATCGCTCCGACATCTCCGAGGAGTTGACTCGGCTGCAAAGCCATTTCAAGCAGTTTGAAGATTGCGCGAAGTCCAAAGAACCCGTCGGGCGCACGCTGGATTTTCTCGCACAGGAAATGAACCGCGAGATCAACACCATCGGCTCAAAAGCGAACGATGCGTTGATCTCCGGCGAAGTCGTAACGCTCAAGGCGGAGCTGGAGAGGTTCCGCGAACAAGCCCAAAACGTGGAGTGAACCGTTAACCATGAGCGAAGACAAACATTCAGGAACGCACCCCGGGAATCCGTTGCTCGTGGTCATCTCCGCGCCATCCGGCGGCGGTAAGACGACTCTCTGTCACCAGATTCTCACCGCGCGTCCCGACATGGCGCGTGCCATCACTTGCACCACACGTGAACCACGCGGCGACGAGAAGGACGGTGTGGATTATTATTTTCTCGATGCGGGATCGTTCTTGAAGCGTGTGCAGGCGGGAAACTTCCTCGAACACGCCACGGTTTATGGTCAGAGCTACGGGACGTTGAAATCAGAAGTTGTCAGCAAACTCAGATCAGGCAAGGACGTGTTGCTCAACGTGGACGTGCAAGGCGCGGCCACCGTCCGCAAGTGCGCGGAAGAAGACCCAGAACTCAAGCGCGCTCTGGTGACGGTATTCCTCACACCACAGACGACTGCGGTGCTTGAAGAACGTCTTCGCCGTCGCGGCACGGACACACCCGCCGACATAAAAAAGCGTCTCGGTGTGGCGCGGCAGGAGGTTGCCCAGTGGAAAAATTTTGATTACCTCATCATCAGCCGCAGCGTGGCGGATGACCTCCGGCACATGCAGGCAATCGTAGAAGCGGAGAAGATGCGGTCGCAACGGTCGGTTGCCCCGGAGTTTTGATCTGCGAAAATAAAAGCCATGAGCAAAACCAAAAACATCGTCCTCGGCGTGACCGGCTCCATCGCCGCGCATAAAGCTGCTGATCTCGCGAGCCTGTTGACGAAGCAAGGCTTCAACGTCCGCGTGGTGCTCACGGCTGACGCTCAAAAATTCATCACACCGCTCCCGTTCAAAACGCTTTCGCGCAATCCCGTCGTCACCGATCTCTACGATGAGGAAGAAGGTTGGAAGCCCACGCACATCCGCCTCGCCGATGAAGCGGACTTGCTGCTCATTGC
>JAYUAV010000151.1:0-3142 GCA_043741175.1 Verrucomicrobiota bacterium | reverse complement strand
CGCGATCATGTCGTCGCCCACGGCAGTGCCGGACGATCTTGTTCAGCCGGGCCATGTGTTCCCGTTGCGCGCCAAGCCCGGCGGTGTGTTGCAACGCGCGGGGCATACGGAAGCGGCGGTTGATCTTGTCACACTCGCTGGTGCACGGCCCATCGGCGTGATCTGCGAGATCATGAACGATGATGGCACGATGGCGCGATTGCCTGCGTTGCAGAAGTTCGCGAAGAAACATCGGCTGAAACTTTGCACCATCGCCGATCTCATCGAGTATCGGCGTACGCGCGAGAAATTGGTGGAGCGCATTGAGACGGTGAAGATGCCGACGGAGTTTGGGGAGTTTGATCTGGTATTGTATCGCTCCAAGGTTGACGGACAAAATCATCTCGCGCTCGTGCGCGGCAATGTGGCAGGAAAGAAGGATGTGCTCGTGCGCGTCCACAGCGAATGTCTGACGGGTGATGTGTTCGGCTCGCGGCGTTGTGATTGCGGGCCGCAATTACATCAAGCCATGCGGCAGATAGCGGAGGCTGGATGCGGGGTGATTGTTTATATGCGGCAGGAGGGACGCGGCATCGGGCTTGCGCCGAAGATCAAGGCTTACAAATTGCAGGAGCAAGGTTACGACACGGTGGAAGCGAACGAGAAGCTGGGGTTCAAGATGGACCTGCGCGAATACGGTCTGGGGGCGCAGATCATCGCCGACCTTGGCTTGAAAACCATCCGGCTGCTCACGAATAATCCGAAGAAACTGGTCGGACTCGCAGGCTATGGTCTGAAAGTGGTGGAGCAAGTGCCCATCCGTGTGAAGCCGAATCCGCACAACGCAAAATATCTCAAGACCAAGCAGCAGAAGATGGGACATCTGCTGTGAATCAAAGTTGAAAGCTCGTGCAGGATGCTTGGGATTTGGAGTGCGGAGACTTGTCGCCGCTTTTTCGGCTTTGGCGACTTGTCGCCAAAGCAGGGCTGCGTTCAGCAGGCCGACGAACAGACAGGACGCGTCTCTCATGCTTGACGGCGACAAGTCGCCTGCCGAAAGCGCGGACAAGTCCGCGCACTCCAAAGATTGCGGATACGGAAGCTATGTCGCGACGTGCTAAAATGCTGGTGGTGATTGGCTTTCGCGTGCTTGGTGGTGGGAGCTTTCTATCAGAAGGAGATTCGCATTGCCTATCATCGGAATCGGATGTGGGCGGCGGCGGAAAATTGGGTTCTGCTGGAACATAAGCCAGGAAGAAAAATAATCCCAAAGCTGGATGGCTTGCGGATACTTTTGTTCAGGATGACGGCGCGTAAAGAACAAGAAGCGATGGAGCATCACGAGAAATCTTTGCTCACGCTTGGCTATTTTGAAAAGCGGGAGTTCTGGCTAGCAAATCACTTTACCGGTTGGAGCAACATCTCGCCTCCATTACAAGAACAGGTCACCAACACGTTTGATACTACGAGTCATTGATGTACTTACGGTTTTCCAGAAACGAACAAGTTCGTAGTCACCGCTACTCCTGCCGACATGCCCAAGTGGGAAAAATTGATTTCAGATTTCGACCAATGAGCGGGTGCATTCGTGCGCTGTTCCTAGCACCGGAGGTGCGGTAGAAGTTAGCCCACGGCGTGAGCCGTGGGAAAGCGAAGCGGCGGAACAAGCCCCGGCAGGGGCGACAGAACTCTTGTGTGCGATGCGCGATTTTCTTTCGCCCCTGCCGGGGCTTGAGATTCTTTTCCGTTTCACCCACGGCTCACGCCGTGGGCTAACTTCTGCCGCTGCTCCGCAGCTAAAACATTTTGCGGCACCAAGTTGCCGTCGTTCACATCTGCTCCACGACTTCGATGCCGAGAATCTCCAAACCTTGCTTCAACACGCGCGCCGTGAGATCGCAAAGTTGCAGGCGGCTGGCTCGGAACTCAGCGGCTTCGGGTTTCAGCACGGGACAATTCTCGTAGAACGTGGTGAAGTGTCCGGCGAGTTCGTAGAGGTAGGTGCAGATGAAGTTGGGGCGGTATTCATCCGCCGCAGCATCCAGCACGAGGCCGAAGTTGAGCAGATGTTTGGCAAGCGCGAGTTCCTGAGGAGCGAGGAGGTTGATAGTTGATGGTGGATTGTTGATAGACGGAACACCGGCCTTTCTGAAAATACTTTTGATCCGCGCGGAGGCGTATTGCAGATACGGTGCGGTGTTGCAGATCTTGCGAACGAGCGCGGGGCCGCAATGGTATTTATGCCGGAAACATGAAGTGGTGTTGCAATGATCCCGATGAAGTTCCTGCTTTCATGGCTTCCTTATTCGATTGGTCTTGGTTGCGACTTCGCCGCGCTGCGTCTTTGCGTTAAAAAAGCTCCGCCCGGTTTCAACTCAAAAGCAGAATAGTTGCTTCGCCGCCCGGAATCGGATTGCCATTCCCACATAAAACTGAAATCGTTTCCGCTCAATTCAGCCCGCGTTGACAGTCGGCGGGGCGAAAACAACGTCATGGCCGAAAAGATTTTTGTCATCGGGAGCAACTCGTTCACAGGCGCGAGCTTCGTGGATTTTCTGTTGGAACAGGGGATTGAAACCATCGGCACGAGCCGGTCGGTGGAGTCGCATCCGTCGTTCCTTCCCTACAAATGGAAAACCCAACGACCTGCGGGCGCGAAGTTCCAGTTCCTCCAGCTCGACCTGAACAATCACACCAACGAACTCGCCGCCGCCATCGGTGATTTCAAGCCAGACTACGTCGTCAACTTCGCCGCGCAAAGCATGGTCGCCGAAAGCTGGCTGCATCCCGACCAGTGGTATCAGACCAACGTCGTCGCCAACGTGCGACTGCACGAGAAGTTGCGACAGTTTCCTTTTCTCAAGAAATACGTCCACATAACCACGCCGGAAGTTTATGGCAGTTGCAGCGGGAATGTGACTGAAAGCGCGCCGTTCAATCCCAGCACGCCTTACGCGGCGTCGCGCGCGGCGTGCGATCTGCACCTGATGACGTTCTTCAAGAACTACAAATTCCCCGTCGTCTTCACTCGCGCGGCGAATGTTTATGGCGCGGGGCAGCAACTTTATCGCATCGTGCCGCGCACGGTGTTCTTCATCAAGACGGGTCGTAAGCTCCAGTTGCACGGCGGCGGGCGCTCGGTGCGTTCGTTCATCCACGCGCG
>JAYUAV010000150.1:0-13589 GCA_043741175.1 Verrucomicrobiota bacterium | reverse complement strand
TTCCCTCGACGCCCCAAACTTGAGCGGCACTTTCAGTCACACCCGACTGCAAGCGGCAACTCGCTCGTAGCGATCTGTCAGCCAGAGTGACTTGGAACACCCCGAACGCATCTCTCATAATACACCCGCTGCGGACGGAGACCGTCCGCGCTCCGGTCACTGCATTGCTTGCGGCTTGGCGTTGAACTCGAACCGCATTGTTCCGGATTGAATGGATTCATCCACCCGCCATCACGGGGCGAAATCCCGCTTCCGCGAGGATGCGCGCGACTTGATCGCGTTGGTCGCCTTGAATCTCGATATTGCCGTCCTTTACCGTGCCGCCGGTGCCGCAAGACTTCTGCATTTGTTTCGCCATCTTTTCTTTCTCTGGCAATCCGATGCCGACGAATCCTGTCACGAGCGTGACGGTTTTGCCGCCGCGATGCGCCGTCGTGCGCTTGATGTCCACGCGACCACGATTCTTCTGAGGCTTCGCCAGTGCGCTCGCAGAAGAATCTCTCGTTGGCGCTGCGGAATTTTCCAGTGCTGCAGGCAGGCCGATGGTGCTCAACGCAGCGAACGGATTTTGCGTGAGGCTTGATCCGCCATCGGTGGGAATACGCTTAGAGTTGCTCATGGCATTAAGTTATCGCGAGGGGGTGGTTCAAGTGAATCACAAAACGACTGCTTGAACCGGAGCGCAAGGCGCGACGATTCCGGCCTCCGCATGTGTCAGACCTGTGGGGGCACGAATCAATGCTTTGCTATTTTGCTTTTGCCCCGTCACGCACGGCGCAATAGCATCGCTCACCAGATGAACAACAACGCTATGCCAGCATTACCCCATCAAATAAAATCCGTGTTGCAAGCAACCACGAGCCGCGAAACTGCATTGACACAAGTGTTGCAACTCGTGTTGACCGCTTACCAATCTGAAACCGGAACCATCCATCGCCTCGACGTGGAGAAACAACTCCTTTACCTCGCCGCTCAAATCGGCATGCCCCCGTTTCTGATGGACACGATCAAGCTGATCCCTGTCGGTAAAGGCATTGCCGGGCAAACCGTCGAGCGCGGCGAACCAGTCACAATTTGCAATCTTCAAACCGACACTGGCGGCGTTGCCAAACCAGACGCAAAGAAAACGGGCGTTGGTGGCGCGTTGTGCGTGCCGTTGCGTGCAGGCGAAAAAATCTTGGGCACAATAGGCATTGGCACACAACGCCCGCACGAATACTCATCTATCGAGACGCAAACACTGGAAGAGATTGGACGGATTATCGGCGAATACCTTGATTGATCCGAACCCATACGCTGTCGGATTTTCCTGTATGGATTTGGTTTTGGGGTGAGTCTTGCCCACGCCAATGTTTCGCTTCAATTCAATCAGAGGAAAGTGTCAGAACACTTTTGACGATGCGGTGCGATTCCCCTACGGTGGAAACAATCGTGCAAGACGCGACTGACAATTCCAACGCCAAATCCGCCGCTCAAGCGCGCTTCATCCGCGATGCGCTTCCGCCCGGCGGTTTGTTCGCTGGACAGGAGTGGCGCATCTCGCCCGCGCCTTTTCCGCTCGGCGAACAACTCGCCAAAGAAATCGAATCGCTCGGTCGCGTGCTGCTGCAATTCTATCGCGCCACGAATCTGCTCTATCGCAAAAGCGTGGAAGGCAAGCTGCCTGAGTGGGTCGCGCGCTGGCTGGATATTGGGAAGCCCGCAGAGTTGATCGCGCTGCAACGCTCGCCCGCGTTCAAGAACGAAGTCCCGCGTGTCATCCGTCCCGATCTGCTCATCACCGAGGATGGCTTGCGCGTCACCGAATTGGATTCCGTTCCCGGCGGTATTGGATTGACCGCTTGGCTCGGCAAAACTTATTCCGCTATCAACCATCAACCATCAAGCATCAACATCCTTGGCGGGAGCGACGGGATGTTGCGCGGTTTTGCCAGCATCTTCGGCGATGCGAAAACTGTTCATCTGGTTGTAAGTGACGAAGCCGCCACGTATCGCCCGGAGATGAATTGGATTGCGGCGGAGTTGAAACGCGCAGGCGGCCCAACCTTCAACCTTCAACCTTCAACCTTCAACTCCTTTGCCGATGGCGACGCGG
Organism: Verrucomicrobiota bacterium; assembly: GCA_043741175.1. Classification (GTDB taxonomy): domain Bacteria; phylum Verrucomicrobiota; class Verrucomicrobiia; order Limisphaerales; family JADLHS01; genus JADLHS01. The sequence goes on along the minus strand of JAYUAV010000150.1, from coordinate 11,494 downwards.
TGTATCGTTTCTTCGAGTTGTTTGATCTACCAAACGTGGCCAGCGCAAAACAAATCTTCGATCTCGCTGCGGAAGGAAAAATCCGCGTCACGCCGCCGCCCAAGCCGATATTCGAGGAAAAGATGCTGTTCGCGCTCCTGTGGAATCGGAATCTTCAAAGCTTCTGGCGACAGGAACTCGGCGAGGGTTTCCTCGCACGACTCAAAAAGCTCGTGCCTTACACTTGGCTGGTTGATCCAACGCCGCTGCCGCCGCACGGCGCGATTCCCGAACTCAATCTCACCGACTGGCAGCAACTCAAAGAAATGTCGCAGAAGGAGCGTGACTTGATCCTCAAGGTGTCTGGCTTCTCGGACAAAGCTTGGGGTTCACGCGGAGTTTTTCTCGGCAGCGATCTTTCGCAGGAAGATTGGTCAAGGGCTGTGGACGACGCACTCGCGAACTTTGATAAATCTCCCAGTGTGCTGCAACGCTTTCACAAACCATCACTCGTGGACGCATCGTGGTTTGATTTCGCCAAGAACGAACTCGTGCCGATGAAGGGTCGCGCGCGACTCTGCCCGTATTATTTTGTCGCGGGAGATGGCGACTCCGCCCGTCCGCAACTCGGCGGCGTGCTCGCCACCATTGTTCCCGCTGACAAAAAAATTGTGCATGGCATGACTGACGCCGTGCTTGCGCCTTGTTCGATATGACCACGAACCCACTCATTGAATTCACACTGCTTGCGTTCGGCTCGATGTTCGTGATCGTTGATCCGTTCGCCACGATCCCGGCATTCATCGCCATGACCCCGCGCGATACACCAGAGCAACGCATTCGCATGGCGCGGCTGGCTTCAATCGTGATGGCAGCGGTGTTGTTATTGTTTGCTGTGGCGGGGAAAATGATTTTTAAACTGTTCGGCATCACCATGCCAGCGTTTCAGATTGCGACGAGCATTGTGTTGTTGGTTGTCGCGCTGGACATGCTGAAAGCACAACGCTCGCGGGTCGTTGAGACCAGCGAAGAAACCAGCGCGGGTGCGGAGAAATCTGACATTGCCATTACGCCGCTGGGTGTGCCCATGCTCGCCGGGCCGGGCGCGATTTCCACGGCCATCTTGCTCCAATCCCGGGCGACGGACTTGGCGCAACACCTCTCGCTATACGTTTGCATCGTGGCGGTGGCGTATGCGAGCTATCTGATTTTTCGTGTGTCAGCACGCGGCGCGCAGTGGCTGAATCCCATCGCCTTGAAGATCACCACGCGCATCATGGGACTGTTGGTGGCAGCGGTGGCAATTCAATTTTTAATTAATGGAATGAAAGCCGTGCGCGCGGAATGGTTGCAACCCTGATCGTTTATCTAAAACACTTGCTACTTCTATGACCTCAATCAAATCGCCTCTTCGCCTCTTCGCAATCGTTGCGTCACTGACACGGGTCGCCTGTCTAAGTGCCGCTGCCCAATACGCCATCACCACCAACGATACGATTCGTTACCACAAACAAACCGCGATGGACACCGCCATCGCCGAAGCCATCGCCGAAGGCAAATGTCCCGGCGGTGTGTTGTGGGTAGAGCAGGGCAGGGGCAGTTATCACAAGGCTTTCGGCAAGCGTGCGGTAGTTCCCGCAGATGAGGCGATGACCGAGGACACGATCTTCGACGCTGCGTCGCTGACAAAAGTCGTCGCTTGCACGCCAGCGGTGATGTTGCTCGTGGAACGCGGGCAACTCAGCCTCGAAGATCGCGTGGCGAAACATCTTCCTGAGTTCACTGGCGGCGGAAAGGAAGAAGTCACTATTCGGCAACTCATCACTCACATTTCTGGTTTGCGCCCTGACATCAGTTTGAAACCGGATTGGTCTGGCTACGATGATGCCATTAAACTCGCGTGCGTTGAAAAGCTTGCGAGTAAGCCCGGTGAGAAACTGGTTTATAGCGACACGGGGCCAATTCTGTTGGGCGAAATCGTGCGTCGTGTTTCTGGTAAGTCGCTGGATCAATTTCTGCAAACCGAACTCTACGGCCCGCTTGGAATGAAGGACACAGGCTTCAATCCGCCGAAGGAAAAGCTCGGACGTATCGCGCCGACGGAAGTTGAGAATGGAACTCCAGTTCGCGGTGTGGTGCATGATCCGCGTTCGCGTCGCATGGGTGGCGTGGCGGGGCACGCGGGATTGTTTATCACGGCGAGCGATCTGGCGCGTTACGCACGCATGTTGCTCAACCTCGGCGAACTCGACGGCGTGCGCATCTTCAAACCTGAGACGGTGAAGTTGATGACGAGCGTGCAAACCCCGCCGAGCGTGAACGGTCGTCGCGGCATCGGCTGGGACATTGACAGCAGTTTCAGCGGGCCGCGCGGGGAAATCTTTCCACTTGGTTCGTTCGGTCACACCGGTTGGACGGGCACTTCGATTTGGATTGATCCGTTCTCGAAGACGTTCGTGATCTTTCTCTCGAATCGAAATCATCCAACGGAGAAGGGGAGTGTTATCGCGTTGCGCAAGAAATTGGGAACGCTCGCGGCGCAGTGGGTGACGGATTTTGATTTTGGAAATGTGCCGGGGGCGTTGACACCGCGCGAACAAGCTGACGCAGGTAGGGCGGGCAGTCCTCTGCCCGCCGCGCGTGGCAATACAAATGACGGCGCGCACGGAGTGACGCGCCCTACCAGTCAAACTCTCAACGGCATTGATGTGCTGGTGAAAACCAAGTTCGCCCCGCTCAAAGGCAAACGCATCGGGCTCATCACGAATCACACCGGACACGGCCGCGCACGGCGGGCCACGATTGATTTGTTGAAGGAAGCACCGGGCGTCACGCTCGTGGCGTTGTTCGGACCGGAACACGGCATTCGCGGCGAAGTGGACGAGAAGGTTGGCGACAGCAAAGACGCGAAGACCGGTCTGCCCGTTTATAGTCTTTACGGCGAACGCCGCAAGCCGACGCAGGAACAATTGAAAGGACTCGATGCGCTCGTGTTCGACATCCAGGACGTGGGTTGTCGGTTTTACACGTATCCCGCCACGATGGGTCTGTGTATGGAATCGGCGGCGGAAGCGGGCATTGAATTCATCGTGCTTGACCGCGCGAATCCGATTGATGGCGTGACGATGGACGGCCCGGTGTTGACGGAGAAGACGAGCTTCGTTGGTTTTCATGCGACGCCGTTGCGCTATGCGATGACGATGGGCGAACTCGCGCGCATGTACAACGTCGAGCGCAAGACGAACGTGAAGCTCACGGTGATTGAACTCGAAAATTGGCGACGCGATTCCTATCTCGACGAAACCGGTCTGCCGTGGACGAATCCTTCACCGAACATGCGCAACTTGAAGCAGGCGATTCTTTATCCCGGCGTTGGTTTGCTGGAGAGCGCGCTGTCGGTGGGGCGGGGGACGGACACGCCATTTGAAGTTGTGGGCGCGCCCTACATCAACGACGTGAAACTCGCGGAAGAATTAAATCGCGCCGCGCTGCCGGGCGTGGCGTTCATCCCGATACGCTTCACGCCGACTTATAGCGTTCACAAAGGCAAGGAGTGCGGCGGTGTTCACATCATGCTCAACGATCGTAAGAGTTGCAATGTGGTGGATGTGGGGCTGCTCATCGCGAAGACCGTGCATCGCCTCTACCCAAAAGATTTCCCTGCGGACAAGCCGAAGAACTTGCTGCTCCACGCCGCAACGCTTGCTGCTATCAAAGAAGACAAACCGCTCGACGACATCCGCGCGACCTGGCGGATGGACTTGGTGGACTTCCAGCAACGCCGCGAGCGGTATTTGATCTACAAGTGAGTGAAGGATGGCTTGAGAACAGTCTTCAACCAGTCCAAAATCCCAGCGGAATGGATCAATACCCGGCTCCGCAGCAGCCACCGTTTTACAGACCACCACCCGAATCCTCGAATGGGGAAAAGTGGAGAAAGCTTCTGGCTCCGCTTGGTGTAGTTGGGGTGCTTCTACTTAAGTTTGGGGCAAAAGTTAAATTTCTCATCGCACCCGCCATCAAGTTTTTTCCGGTGCTTCTCAAGACTGGAGGAACGATGATCTTGTCCATCGGCGCGTATGCGATGTTCTGGGGCGTGTGGTTCGCTGTGGGATTCGTGCTGCTCATCTTCATCCACGAACTTGGTCATCTGCTCGCGGCGCGGAAGTGCGGGATCAAGGTCGGCGCGCCCGTGTTCATTCCGTTCATGGGCGCGGTCATCGCGCTCAAGGAAGCACCGCGCAACGCCTGGATCGAAGCGCAGGTCGGCATCGGCGGCCCGATGCTCGGCACCGTGGGTGCCGCCATCTGCGAAATGATCCATCTCGCCACCGGCAACCCGATGTTTGGCGCGCTCGCCTACACCGGCTTTTTTCTCAACCTCTTCAACCTTGCGCCGGTGGGCTTTCTCGACGGAGGGCGTATCGTCACCGCGCTCTCGCCGTGGCTGTGGCTCGTGGGCTTCGCCATCATGATCGGGCTGACCATCATGAGACCAAACTTCATTCTCGTACTCATCCTCATCATGTCCGCACCACGGCTTTTCTCGCTGTTCCGGCGCAAGAGCGATGAAGAGCGGCGTTACTTTGAAGTCACGCCCCGCCAACGCTGGACGATGGCCATCCTGTATTTCGGATTGATCGCACTGCTTGTGATCGGAATGCACGCCAGCCACATTCCCCGCGAAATGTTGCATGAACAGTGAGGGAGAAACACGGTTTGACGAAAGAAGCCGCTGAGTTTTATTCAATCCTCAGCAGTTCCACGTTGAACACCAAGGTGCTCCTCGGCGGAATCGGCGGTGTGAATCAATTCCCCGCTCGCCACGATGTTGTCATTCACCTAGCCTGCGCGAATGAATGTGTTGCCGAACCCAGATGTCATCATCACCCACGAGAGCGATCTCGATGGGTTCGTCTCGGGCATTTTGCTGCGGCGTCTGGCGAAAAAGTTGTTCAACGTGGACGTGAAGCTAGAGGCGTATCACTACAATTTCTGGAAGCAACGCGATCCGCGCGAGAACTCTGCATGGGTGACTGATCTGACGTTCGAGCCGCGTCTGGACAAACCGAACTGGGCGATCATTGACCATCACGTCACGGAGGTGTTGCCGCAGCGCGCAACGTTCGTCCACGACATCAACAAATCCGCCGGGTTGCTCTGCTACGAACTTTGTTGCGAACACGGATTGAAATCTCCCGCGCTGGATCAGCTCGTGCATCTGAACAACGTGGCAGACTTGTTTCTTGAAGATGATCCCGATTTCGCGGTGGCAGGGGATTACGCGAGTTTGGTAAAGATTTACGGCTTCTGGAATCTTCACGCGTTGATTGAAGGTCAGCTTGAGAGATTGCTGGATCATCCGTTGCTTGAAGTGATGGCGGTGAAGCGGCGCATTGAAGACCCGATTGGTTACGAGTGGAGCAGGAAAAAGATCGTCGAGATCAGTCCGATGCTCGGCTACGTGGATACGGTGGTGGGCAGCAGCAACCAGATCGTGCATCAACTGCTCGAAAGCGGCGCGACGAAGTATCCGGTGCTGGTGACGTTGTTTCGGCGTGCGAACACGGTGATCGCGAGTTTCCGCAGTCGCAACGGTGAGGCCATCAAGATCGCGGAAAAGTTTCAAGGCGGCGGCCACGCGAACGCCTGCGGTGCGACGTTGCCAAAGTCCGTACGCAACATCCATGAGGGCGTAGAGTTTCTGCGAAACGCATTGAGTCAGCGCCGTGATTCACCGTTGAATAGTATCGAGGCGTTGTTTGCGGCGATTGAGAAGAAGTAGGATGAATATAGGAAATTGTTTTAGCACTACAAGATATAAGTGTTCACAATGTATGTTATCGTTTATAGCTAAGAGCGTGTTTGAAAACTTGTCGGATAATGAATCGTCCTCGAATCCCTGGAAAACCGAGGGCGACCAAGACGACGCCCCGAACCGGTTTTTCAACCAAGGTCTAAGCCGCCGTCCGTTATTAAAAGAACTGTCGTGGGTGCGGACCGCAGCGGTGACGGAACCGCGTCCCACAGTTTCAAACCGTCAACAGTTCCTTCTCTTTGAGAGCGAATTGCTGGTCAATTTTTGCACTGTAATCGTCCGTCAACTTTTGGAGGTCTTTTTCTGCCTGCTTGGTTTCATCCTCGGTCACGCCGCTGTCGTGTGCATGTTTCTTGAGTTGATCCATCGCTTCGCGCCGGACGTGGCGAATCGCCACACGACCATCCTCGGCCATCTTCTTGATGATCTTCACGAATTCCACGCGCCGCTCCTGGCTGAGTTCTGGAAAGAATATCCGCAGCACCTTGCCTTGGACGGCGGGAGAAAGACCGAGGTTTGCTTTTTGAATGGCCTTCTCAATCGCGCCCAACGTGGTGACATCCCATGGTTGGATAGCGAGTGTGCGCGCCTCGGGAGTGGTGATGCCAGCCAGTTCGCGAATGCGCATCGTCGAACCGTATGTCTCCACGAGAATGTTTTCCACGAGCGTTGGGGAGGCTTTTCCGGTGCGCACGCTGGAGAACTCGTTCACCACCACGGCCACGGTTTTTTCCATCTTCTCTTCCGCAGCCATTAATGTTTCATCCATTGCCATAATATGGTGGCACGTTATCAAACCGTCTCGGAAAGTATAGCGACAAAACGGATGTCCACCATGTGCATTATTAACTCGGGTTCGGTTAATACCATGCGAGAAGTAAGATTAACGGTGACGCGACACGACCAGAGCCAAACGATGTCTGAGAAGAACGACTGCACCCATCGCAAGCAACGCGCCCGTGCCTGGCTCGGGAACCAGTGTGTACCCCATCACATCGAACGCACGCAGATCGTTATCGCTGATCGCCATCAACTCACCCGGAAACGCCGTCGGATCCATGATTCCAATCCCCAAGAAGTCTTTCCAATGGCTCGCTTGATTATTGTCCCCATTGAAAAATCCATTCGAGAACGGAGCGTCTTGAGTCACCCCGCCGTCCACCGAGAAAAACTTCGGGCGATTGTCGGCACTTAGGTCTGTGAAGCTCGGTCCAGCAGCAAGGCTGGCGGCGGAGAATCGAAACAGATCAATCAGGTTGGAACTAAAACTTTCATCAGGCAATGTCCCGCCTAGTTGATCCACGTCATCCACGCCACTGACAAAACCCAGCGCATGTCCCAACTCATGCGTGGCAGCCCCCAAGAAATCAAACTGTCCGCCCGAAATTCCATTGCCCGGATCGAAATTAAATCCGAACGAAGAGTTGAAGCGAATGATGGCATCCAACGACTCGCTGGGCGCATGAAGTCCGAGTACCTTAGCGTTCGCCGTGGTCATCCCCACGCGATCCATCGTCGTCACATATGGCACGGCACTGTTCACCCCGTTTGGGTTGTCACTCGTGCGATTGATGAGACGATTGTAACTCGCACCGGCTTGGAGCGAGTTAACCGAGGACGCATCTGCCGCAGAAACCACATGCAGTCCCAGTGCAGTTCTTGTATCTGAGTAAGTGTATTCCCTAAAATCACTGCCAGCCTGACCGATGATAAAAGGGCCCAGCGGCACGAAACCCACCTGCACGTTCACTGTGATATTGTCGGCCAGCACTGACGACCAACGGTTCGCCGCCGCCGCGAATCCATCCATTGCAAACTGCGGCGTGCCAGCTTCCGGGATAAGATTGAAAACAACACTGGCGCGGGAGACGACTATGGATAGCGCGAGCAACATCGCCGCCGCCGGCGGGAAAAATAATGTGAACTTCATAATGAAAACATGTCCCACTTGAAATGTGACTGGGCAAAGTCTGTTACAAAGTGTCGTTCCGCAACAAGTCACTTGCCAGGGATGTGTCGGGTTTGGTGCGGACTATGTTCGCGGCGAGACAAACTCTCCCAGTGTCGCACTTTGCAAAGTGTGATCCTCACTTCCTTCGCGACCCAATCAGGTATTTGACGAACGACCACAGCCCGGAAAACTTGTAGCGCGAGTCCACGTACTTCTCGATGACGTAGAACACGAAGTAATAGCACCGGCAGAAACACCAGAACTGGTCAGGTCTTTCATGGCAACAAACTCACAATGGCTTCCGCCGCGCGATCTGCCGCGCCAGGTTTTCCAAGTGACTCGATCACGACTGCCAACCTCCCCTGCACTGCCGCGCGTCGCTTCTCGTCTCGCAACAACTCCAACGCCGCCGCCGCGATGTTCTCCGACGTTGCCGCTTGTTGCACGAACTCCGGGTAAATCATTTCGCCCGCGATCAAATTCGGCATCGCGAGATATTTCACCGTCACGATTTGTTTGCCGATGAAGTAAGTCGGCCACGACGTTTTGTAAAACACCACCGCTGGAACACCGTGCAACGCACACTCCATCGTCACCGTGCCGGACTTCGTGATGGCGAGATCAGCTTGCACAAGTGCATCAGTCAGGCCGCCAACTTGAATCTCCAAGCCAGCGCCAATTTGAACCGACCCGCCGCTTTGGATTTTTAAATCGGAAGTCAATTGGACCGCTTTGATTTCTCCAGCCAACGAATCATTCGGCAAAACCATTATCCCCCGCAAAGTCGGAATCTTCTTCCGCAACAATTCAAACGCGCCCACCACGACCGGCAAATGTCGCCGCACCTCATCCGTCCGACTTCCCGGTAACAACACCACGCACGGCGCAGCACTCATCTCCCTCTCCCCGCCCAAACGGGGAGAGGGTTGGGGTGAGGGGATTTGATCTGACGATAATTGTGCCTCCTCACCCCGTCTCTCTCCTCCATCGGGAGAGGAGAGGGAGACAGCACCCGATCCTCCCGACTTTAGACTTTTGGCTTCAGACTTTAGACTCCGTCCAACCATCGGATGCCCCACGAACTCCACCCGCAACTTCGGCACGCGCTGCGCATACCACGCTTTCTCAAATGGGAAAATGCTCAGGAGCAAATCATGGTTTTCCGCCAGCGTATAAGCCCGACCCGCTCGCGATGCCCACACCTGCGGCGATACGAATTGCACGATCTTGGGATTCCAGTTGTTGAACACGCCGCGATTCGCACGCACATGAGCTTTGATCGCCTTGGCGAAGCGCAGATTGAACCCGCCGTAATCCACGCCAATGATCACATCCGGCTGCCGCGCGATGGCGACTTGCAGCAACTGCTTGAACAGCCGCTTGAACTTCCCAAGATTTTTCAGCACCTCTGAGAAACCGATGACCGAATATTGCGTCAGATCAAAAATCTGTTCCACACCCGCCGCCGCCATTTTCGGTCCGCCCGCGCCAAAGAAGCGTGGCGAGAGCGCGGTGCGCAACGGCTGCACATCCGCCGAATTATGTTCCGAACCCGCCACAGCCTTCTTGCGTAACGCACCCACGAGTTCCGCCGAGAGCATGTCGCCGCTCGGATCACCCGCAATGAGCATGATGGAAAGTGGTTTCAACTATTTTGCTCCACGAGTTGAATTTCCTCCGGTGTGAGGTCGTAAAGTTGATAAACGAGCGCGTCAATTTGCTGGTCGGTTGCAGTAACGGCGTTTTGGAGCGTGGCCTTTTCCGAATCCGCCGTGACCGCACGCAGCTTGGGCATCAAGCCCAGCAGCTTGTCCACCAGCAACACCAGTTTGTCGTGCCGCGATTTGTCGGCGGGCTTCTTAAAATCAATTTTCCGAACTGGAACTTGGGAAAGGCTGAAAATCGTAACTTGAGGAAATGAAGTTTTGAAATCAGCGAACATGATTTGCCAGAAATAAGCCGTCAGCTTCGAATTGATTACAGCCAGAAGATATTTCTCCTCAGCCAGCGAACTCGCCATCACCGTGAAGATGTTTCCTGTCACCGCGATTGGACCGGTGATGATGCTGGCGGTTGGCGCAACACCTATCTGACGAATGACAATTTTGTGGGGAGCAAGGTGGACGTCAGCATCCCAGCATCCTCCAGATGTTTTAGGGCGCTCGAACAAAACGAATTCTGAGGACGGGTTTGTGGCGTATCGGTGAACGTCTGCTCCGGCGAGAATTGGCTGGTGCTTTGCCGTGAGTTTTCGGGGTGAAAAATATTTTTCTCTATCACCCGTGATCAGGCCGCGATTGATCTTGCCGACTTTTTCCAGAGGGACGCACCCGGTATTGAGTCTTTGTAGCAGCGGCGCATTGTCTTCGTTGAGCAAGATATTCCAAGTCGCACCGGGCAAACTGGTAAATCTCATCTGCTTCGTGTGAGTGAAGCCGGTAGGAAACGAGGCAAATTCAGCGGAGAGTGAAGCCGTCGTTTGAACCTCGTGTTCTGCCCGCGCTTTTCCATTTGGTTCACTTTTGAAAATGAGGACGGAGGTGTGAACGTCCGCATCCTCAAACACTCGACCTTGGGCGACTGAAATGTTCTGGATGACGCACCGATCCATCAACCAGCGCCTGAGACTCTCGGCATAGACGTTGTTCAAAAGCGTTGTCGGGACGATATGTCCATGAAGCCCACCCTTCTTGAGCAATGAGATGCCCCTTTGCAGAAAGAGGTGGAAGAGTTCGATCTTGAACTCAGCCGCGACGTAGTTTGCCTTCAAATAGTTCAGCTCCCGTTCTTCAGTATTGTGCGGCTGCAACATCCGGTAGGGTGGATTGCCCACAATCGCATCGAACCCGCCCGCTTTCATAATGGCCGCGAATTGCACCGGCCAGTCGAATGCCCGCAACTCTTTGAGTTTGTCCACGAGTTCATCTGTCATCAGTTCACCATCGAGAAAATCAGAGGCGATGAGGGAGTTGCCGCACTTGATGTTGTCCTGCAAGGGCGGAAGAATCGCTTCCTCGCCGCCAAACAAACCCTGCTCGCGTTCCAGCGTCCCGGCCGTTTCGCCTTCCAGCATTTTAAGATAAAGCGAGAGTTGGGTCACTTCCACCGCCTGCGGATCAAGGTCAACACCATAAACGGTGTCGCGCAGAATCCGACGCTTGAGCCGGACGGTGAGGTGCAGGGTGTTGGTTTTGGCGTCCAGCCAGCACCAGTCCTTTTTGCGTTTGTCGGGATGATCGGTCAGCCATTGTTCCCAGTGTTCGCACACACGCTCGAACACGCGCAGGAGAAAACTGCCAGACCCGCACGCCGGATCGAGGAAGCGGAGTTTGAGCGATTCATCGGGTTTCTTTCCTTCAAGCAATTTACCCACGGTCTGCTCGACGATGTATTCGACGATGTAGCGAGGGGTGTAATAAACACCGCCCGCTTTGCGGACTTCCGGCTTTTCCTCAATCACCGCACCGCGTCCGTGCGGGCGGACGACCTTGCCGAGAAACCGTTCGTAAATTGTACCGAGGATTTCAACTGCGATGTAGCCGAACTTGTAGCTGGCATACTCGTTGCAAATTTTCTCAAGAAAGGTTTCAAGCCAATCGTCGCCCACCACGATCTCCTCGCTGAAGTGCGGCTTGAGCAAATTGCCGTTGAAGAACGGGACGTGTGAAGGCGGGCGGCGATCCAATGCGCGAATGTGGCGCACCACGGAATACCACAACGAGCCGCGCGGCGCAGTCAATCCTGCG